>JBFYPW010000017.1:0-24176 GCA_041303115.1 Flavobacterium sp. | reverse complement strand
GTAATGATTTTGATGCATCATCTTGATATTTTTGAATTCTTGTTCCCATATCTTGCATTTCTTGAGAACGTGTTTGATTTAATAAATCTCCTGCAGTTTCTGCTTCTTTTTGGTATTGAGTTGCTTTAGTTTGGTATTCTGCTACTAGTTTTTTGTATTCATTATCATAGCCTTCTTTCAATTTTGTTAGTTGAGCTTCTGCTGCTTTCATTGCTGGCATAGTAGTCATTAATGCACTTACATCAATATGACCAACTTTAGTTTGAGCTGTGGCAACTTGCGCACCAAAAAATAGTACTATTGCAATAATTAGAGTTTTAAATTGTTTCATTTTAATTTAATTTAATAAGGGTTATTTAATTTTTGTTTTAGTTATTCTTGTTTATTTATTTTCTTTTTTCTTATTTAATAAAGCATCTCTTTTTGCTTTTTGATCGTCTAATGATTTCTGACGTGCTTCTGCTCTTTCTTTTAAAAGGGCCGCTCTTTTGTCATCTGCTTCTTTTTTCTTAGCAGCAATAGCATCTTTACGTTCTTGTAACTTTTTTTCTCTATCGTCTTTTGTGGCTTGTACTGCTTTTTCTTTTTCTAATATTTCAGGATTTTCTTTCGTATCAAATTCCCTTACATCTTTAGCGTCTTGAATTTTTTGTTGTTTTTTAGTTAGTTCAACTTTTTTACCCGCTCTTTCTAAAGCTTTTAATACAAAATCACTAATATCAAAACGTTCTGCTGTATAAAGCATCGTTAAATCAGAAGATTTATCGAAAATAAAATCGTAATTTCTAGCTGCAGCAATATCTTGTACTACATTAAAAACCTGGTCTTGTATAGGTTTTACTAACGCCGATTTTTGAATCATTAAGTCGCCTTGTGGTCCAAATCGTTTTTGTTGATAATCCAGCATTTCTTTTTCAAGAACGTTTATCTCTTCTTCTTTATCGTTTATTAATTCTTTAGTTAACAACACTTTTTCAGAAGCTAAAGCCTCTTTTAATTTTGTTATTTCATTTTTCTTGGTTTCAATTTCTTGTTTCCAACTAGCTGCTTTTTGTTCCAATTGATTTTTAGCTTCGGCATATTCTGGAACTTTTTCCAAAATATAACCCATATCTATATAACCGATTTTTGTTGTTTTTTGAGCTTGTACTGCAAATAAAATAAAACTAAAAAGTAAAACAAAATATTTTTTCATAATTGTATGTATTAAATTCAACTATCGTGCCAAAATTTAAAATTGTTGTCCAATAATAAAGTGTGTTTGCCAACCACTTTTAACCGTATCACCAGGAATTGGGTCGAAACCGTGAGCAAAATCAATACCTAATAAACCGAAAGCTGGCATAAACACTCTTAGTCCTACACCTGCAGCACGTTGTACTTTAAATGGGTCAAATGTTTTAAAATTATCAAAGGCTGCACCCGCTTCAAGAAAACTCATAGCATATATTTTTGCCGATTGTTTCATTGTTATTGGGTATCTTAATTCCATAGAATATTTATTGTATACCGTTCCTCCGTTTTGCGAAGATAGTGAATTGTTTGGATATCCACGTAATTGAATTACTTCTCTTCCGTCTAATGCAAAATTTGCTAATCCATCACCACCTACAAAGAATCTTTCAAAAGGAACGACACCTCTGTCTGAATTATACGCACCTAGGAAACCAAATTCGGCTCTTGTTCGTAAAACGAATTTTTTATAAATTTTAGAATACCAATCGCCAGTAAATTTAACTTTATAAAATTCTAAATATTTAAATCGTTCTTGATCTACTAAACTTTGATCTGCAACAGCTTTTGTAAAGTCATTTGTATTGTTTCCATTTCCATCTATATAAATTGGAACTGCATTTCCATTGGCATCCGTTTGTGAAACATTAGTGTTTCGTTGTTTAAATTCTTCTTTGTTTTCTAAATTGGCATAATCGACACCATTCCACATTGAGTAAGGTAATGTAAATTTAGCCGATACTGAAAAATTTGAACCTCTGTCTGGGAAAATAGGGTCTAATCCTCTACTATCTCTAGTCAATGTAGTGCTAAATGCTAAGTTTCTAGAAGCCCCATTACCAAAAGTAAATAACCCTGTATTGTAATTATTTAAATCATAGTAAGAAAATGAAACAGAGTTAGAAATACTGAAATAATCATCTGGAACTTTTAATCTTTTTCCATAACCAACGGTTAATGTAGAGATATTAAAACTTTTATCTCTAGTTACATTTCTAGATCTGAAATCGAATAAAAATTGTTTACTGTGCGAGATAGATGTAAAGAAACTAATTGGTTTCTTGCCACCCAACCAAGGTTCAGTAAATGACAAACTATATACTTGAAAACCTTGACTGGCTTGTAAACGTAATGACATTTTTTGCCCATCACCCATTGGTAAAGGTTGGTAGGCTTTTTTATTGAAAATATTTTTTAAAGAAAAATTATTAAATGATAAACCTAGAGTTCCAATGAAACCTCCGGCGCCATAACCTCCTTGTAATTCTACTTGACTAGAGCCTTTTTCTACTAGGGTCCAATCTAAATCTACTGTTCCAGCAGCAGGATCCATATTTACCGGTTCTGGGCGAATGGCTTCTGCATCAAAAAATCCTAATTGTCCTAATTCACGAACAGAACGAATAACTAAATCTTTATTCCATTTTTCTCCTGGACGTGTTCTTAATTCTCTATAAATTACTTTATCGTTGGTTTTGTCGTTTCCTTTAACCGTAACATTATTAAAATAAGCAATTGGACCTTCAGTAATTCTAATTTCAAAATCAATAGTATCGTTTTCTGTTTTTACTTCAACAGGATTGATATTTGACCATAAATATCCGTTGTTTTGATATAAATTTGTAACATCTTCTGCATCTGGAGAAGTTTTGTCGGCAATTCTTTTTTCTAACATAACGCCGTTATATATTTCACCTCTTTTTATCCCTAAGATGGAATTTAAAGCTTGATCTGAATACACGGTATTTCCTAAAAATCTAATATCTCCAAAGTAATATTTTTTTCCTTCTTCAATATTTATATCAATGTTAATTTTATTTTTTTCTTTATTATAGACTACATTTTCGCTAACTACTCTAGCATCTCTATATCCTTTTTCTTTGTATTTTGTAACAACTGACTCTATATCTTCTTTGTATTTGTCTTTAACAAATTTAGAAGCTTTAAAAATTCTATATATTTTCTTTTCTTTGGTATTTTTAAATGATTTTTTTAATTTTTTGTCAACTAATTGTTCATTACCCACAAAGTTAATTGCGCTAATTTTTACTTTTTCTCCTTTATCAATAAAAATTACCATATCTACCTTTGTGTTCGTAGAATCGGCAAGTGTATTTATAGTTACTTTTGTATTATAAAATCCGTCTTTTTTAAATTTATTTTCTATATAATTTTTGGTATTTGTAAGTAGGTTATCATTTACAACTTTACCTTTATTTAGTTCTGTTTCTTTAATAATATCTTCTTTTTTACCTTTTTTTATTCCTTTAATTTTTATTTCATTAAGTTTTGGTAGTTCATATAATTCTAATTCAAGAAAAATTGATTCACCTTCGATTTTTTTAACATAAAAATTTACGTCATTAAAAAGCCCTAATTTCCATAGCTTGGTAATGGCTAAACTAATTTCTTCACCTGGAATTCTGATTTTACTTCCTATTTCAAGTCCGGTAAATGTAATAACGGTTTGTTCGTTAAATGAAACTTTTCCGGTAACTTCCACGCCAGAAAGGATGTATTCTTTTCCTTTTTCTAAGGTTATTTCTTGAGCATTTATAGTATTTCCTATAAATAATAGGATAAATAAAAATAATATTCTGTTTTTAAACATTGTCAATTTATCTAATTTGTTCGCTAGTTTTTCCAAATCTTCTTTCTCTTTTTTGATAACTTAATAGCGCTTTATGCAATTCTTCTTCATTGAAGTCTGGCCAAAGCACGTCTGTAAAATAAAATTCAGCATATGCAATTTGCCATAAAAGGAAATTACTAATCCTGTGTTCGCCACTTGTTCTTATAACTAAGTCAACATCTGGCATATTCTGTGTGTAAAGATGCTGATTTATAATTGATTCTTCAATAGCATCTACCGAAATTATATTATTTTTAACTTTTTCGGAAATTATTTTAACAGCATTTATGATTTCATCTCTTGCACCATAACTTAATGCTAGAGTTAATGTCATTCTACTATTTTCCTGCGTTTTTTCAATAACTTCGACTAATTCTTTTCTAACACCCGATGGTAAACTGTCTAAATTACCAATCGCATTAAGTTTAATATTATTGTTTTGTAAAGTTTTTAATTCTTTTTTTAGCGCGCTAACTAATAATTTCATTAACGTGTCTACTTCTATTTTTGGTCGATTCCAATTTTCTGTTGAAAAAGCATAAAGCGTTAAAAAGTCAATACCTAATTTGGCACAATTTTCAACAGTTTGTTTCACAGATTTAGTCCCTTTTTCGTGACCAAATACGCGAAGCATTCCTTGTTTTTTTGCCCAACGACCATTGCCATCCATAATGATGGCTAAATGTTTTGGTAAATTATTTTTATCTATTTCTCTTATCATTCTATTCATGTGGGCAAAAGCACGGATTTTTACCAAATGTGTATGTCAATGTAAATCCAGTAAAAATATACCAATCTTTATTATTTAAATTTCCGAATTTTAAATCTTCCAAATTTTTATTTTTAGGATTACTTCCGTCTAAATTATCTGTAAACGTAAATCTAGCTCCTGTTTCTAATCCAATAACCAAATGATTTGTTAGTTTTGATTTTATTCCAAAAACCATTGGTATAGCAAACGAATAGTGTTGATAATCTGTTTTGCTTTCCGTGCCAATTACATAAATTTCGTCATAAACAAATGCTGAAATTCCTGAATATACATAGGGTGTAAATACATAATCAGATTGATGTAAATCGAAATCCAAAAAATTAAATTCTAACCCTGCAGATAGTTCTTTAATATTATTTTTTATATCAAAACCTCTATATTTTCTATTTGGCGCATTACTTTCTATGTCTTTTGTAGTAATTGATGCCATTTTATATGAAAAACGCCAAGAATGTCTTGTGCTTTTATTCCATTTGTATAAAACCCCAAAGGCCATATCATCTGGCGACAAATAGGTTGGTTTTCCTACGTCTCCAATATAATTACTACCACCTACAAAAACCCCTAATTCGTGTATTTGTCCGAACGAAGTAATGCAGAATAATATTCCTATAATATTTAATAAAAATCGTTTCATTTTTTTAATAGTTTGCAAATATAATAATATTGATGTACTAACCATCTTAAACCAAGTTTTTTTGATGATTAACTTGATTTAATAACGCAAAAAAATGAAAATTCGTGTGTTAATTCCTTTTGTCTTCTCCCCAAAGTAGTTTTTTGCGTATGGTTCTTAAGAAGCCTTCTTCTGGAAATTCGATAATTGAAATATAAAAATCTGTTTTTTTAACAGTTAAAGTAGTTTCGTTAGAAACAGATGTAATTCGAGAATCTAATGATACCAAATATTGTTCTTCTCTTCCTTTTATTTTTAAAGTTAATTCAGAATCGTCAGGAATTATTAAAGGTCTTGCGGTTAAATTATGTGGTGCAATAGGTGTAATTACAAAACAATTTGATGTAGGCATAATTACAGGTCCTCCACAGCTCAGCGAATATCCTGTTGATCCTGTTGGAGTGGAAATAATTAATCCATCAGCCCAATACGAATTTAGATATTCATTATTTATATACGTTTCAATCGTAATCATCGAAGTCGTATCTTTTCGGGAAACCGTAATTTCGTTTAATGCAAAATTAATATCTTCTAAATCAATATTTTCAGGATGTGCGTGTAAACTAACTAAAGTCCTTTTCGAAATAGAAAAATCATTTGCCATTACACGTGTTAAAAGTTTTTCGATATTTTCTTCTTGAATTGTTGCTAAAAATCCCAATCTTCCCGCGTTTATTCCAATAATTGGTAAATTGTAGTTTCTTACAAAAGTGGCAGCTCGTAAAATAGTTCCATCGCCACCAATACTTATTAAATAATCAAAATTATCTTTCAAACATTCGTGAGAATCAAATGTGCTGTATTTTGTTAATGTGACCTTGTTCTCTATTAATTTGTCATAAAAAATTTTATAAAAACAAATTTCAATATTATTCTGCTCTAAAAAAGTCACTACTTTTTCTACTATAGAATGTGTGTTGTTTTGATAATATTGACCAAATACAGCTATTTTCATTTTTGAAATTTTATATATTTAAGTATTTGTTTAAATAATCTGATCGATCTTTTAAATCCGCAAGATAAGCATCTTCTTGATGTTCAGATAGAATAATATAATTATACCTTCTAAATGTTTGTATGATTTCATTAAAATTACTTTGAGAAATTTTTAACGTTATTTCAGTTTTCGTAGCCGATTTATTTGAAATAAAAACACCTAATATTTTGGCATCGTTACTTTCTACAATTTGACAAATTTGACTAAACGTAAAATCTGCAGTTTCTTTTTCAATTACAATTGTGCCACCGTCTTCTTTTACAAATGTAGTCTCATTAAAAAAATGAAGCACATCGTCAAGTTCATAAAAACCTAAATAATTATTTTTGTCATCTAATACGGGCAAAATATTAGTATGATTTTTTGAAAATTCTTCTAAAACATCAAACCAATTCATATTGTTTCGAACAAAAAAACGAGATAAATTATATTTATGATCATTTATTGCTTCGGCACCTGAAAAAAGTTCAGTGTCTTCTTTAGAAATAGAACCTAAAAAAACATTTTGCTCTAAAATTGGAAAATGAGAATACGGAACATCTAAAAATAAATCCATTGCATCTGCAATAAAATCGTTAACTTGAAGGGGTTTGTAATGATTGTTTATAAAATCTGTAATTTTATCCATGTGTCTAAGTTCAAAACTATTGCAAATTAAGTAAAAAATACAAATTAGTCTATTTTTGTTTGTAATTTTGTACAAATTTAATTCAATTATGACAAAGTTATCAGTTAATATTAATAAAATTGCAACCTTAAGAAATGCACGAGGGGGTAATGTTCCTGATTTGTTGCAAGTGGCAAAAGATATTCAAAAATTTGGTGCCCATGGTATTACTATTCATCCACGTCCAGATGAAAGACATATTACCTATCAAGATGCAAGAGATTTAAAAAATGTTGTCTACACAGAATATAATATAGAAGGAAATCCGCAACATAATTTTATTGATTTAGTTTTGGAATGTAAACCCGATCAGGTAACTTTAGTACCGGATGCTATTGGGGCAATTACCTCAAATGCAGGTTGGGACACCTTAAAACATCAAGATTATCTTACCGAAGTCATCCAAGAATTTCAACGTAATGGCATTAGAACGTCTATTTTTGTTGACGCCAATGAAAGTATGGTAGAAGGTGCTAAAAAAACAGGTACAGATAGAATTGAATTATATACAGAAAGTTTTGCTCATCAATACGGTTTAGGAAATCAATCAGCAATTGAACCATTTGTGAAAGCCGCCATCAGAGCAAATGAATTGAATTTAGGAATAAATGCTGGTCACGATTTGAGCCTAGATAATATTAAATTTTTTAAAGACAATATTCCAAATTTATTAGAAGTTTCCATTGGTCATGCCTTGATTTCGGAATCTTTATATCTTGGTTTAGATAATGTAGTGAATATGTATTTGAATAAGTTGAAGTGAAAAGTAAAAAGTAAAAAGTAACAAAGTCAAAAAGTAAAAGTGAGTTGTTTTATATTCGCAATAATTCGCTAATTCAATCATTACCACATTATTTAATTCCTATATCTTTTAAACTTATAAACAAAAAAATGTTATACTCAAAAATAGAAGGCGAAGGAAAGCCGTTTATAATAATTCATGGATTTTTAGGAATGTCTGACAATTGGAAAACATTGGGCTTGCAATTTGCGCAATTGGGTTTTCAAATCCATTTGTTAGACATGCGAAATCATGGAAAAAGTTTTCATTCAGACGAGTTTAATTATGAAATTATGGTAGAAGATGTAAAAGCGTATATCAATTTTCATCAATTACAACACGTTACACTTTTAGGACATTCAATGGGCGGAAAAATAGCTATGTTATTCGCTACAATATATCCAGAATATGTTGAGAAATTAATTATTGCTGATATTGGCCCAAAATATTATGCACCCCATCATCAAACCATTTTAGAAGCATTAAACGCTGTTGATTTTTCAAAAAAACCAAATAGAAGTGAGGTTGATGAAATTGTTTCAAAATATATTACAGATTTTGGAACGAAACAGTTTTTATTAAAAAATGTATATTGGAAATCTCCAGAAGAACTAGGTTTCCGATTTAATTTACCCGTTTTTAATGAAAAAATATCTGAAATCGGGACAGCGCTTCCATTTGAAAATCAATTTGATAAGCCAGTATTATTCCTTCGAGGTGATAAATCCGATTATATTTTAGATGCAGATTTTGAAACCATTTTACATCATTTTCCATTAGCGATAATAAAAACAATACCAAATTCTGGACATTGGTTGCATGCAGAAAATCCTTATGCATTTTATTCTGAAGTTGAAAAATTTGTATAACGAATATTATGTATGCATAATATTTTTATTAAAAAAATTGTCAATTTCATAAATAATGTTAATTTTGAATAAATTATATAAATAAATACTAACTAAATTTTAATTATGAGAAAATTATTTTCTTTATCATTACTTACCTTAGCCACTGCTTCTATGTTTGCAGGAGGGTATAGAGTTTCTATTCAAGGTCAGAAACAACTAGCGATGGGACATACCGGAGTAGCGGTTGTTAATAGTGCAGAGGTAGCGTTTTTTAACCCTGCAGGGATGTCATTCTTAGACAAAAAATTCAACTTATCAGTAGGTGGTAATGCATTATTGGCTAAGACAAGATTTCAAAGTTCACAGTTTAATCAAACGGCAGCAACAGACAATTTAGGAACACCTTTTAGTTTATATGCTACCTACAAAATTAATGACTGGGTTTCTGCAGGTTTAGCAGTGTATACACCTTATGGTTCTTCTGTAGCTTGGGATCAAGACTGGGCGGGAGCGCATTTAGTAAATAACATTGATTTAGCGGCAATTTTTATTCAGCCAACTGTTTCGTTTAAAGTAGGAGATGTATTTAGTATTGGAGGGGGTCCAATTTTTGTACAAGGAAGTGTAAACTTCAACAGAAATTTAACGCCGAATCCTCTTTTATCTAATAATGGAAGTGGTACAGACGTTACTTTAGACGCTACTGGAATTTCAGCTTCTGGATATAATGTAGGTATGATGTTCAAATTGTCTAAAAAAGTAACTTTAGGTATGGATTACCGCTCGGAAATTATTATGGAAGCAAGAGGAGGTTCAGCAGAATTTGCAGATGTTCCAACTATTGCTGCAGCTTCTTTTACTAATACCACTTTTAATGCAGATTTACCATTACCTGCCGAATTTACTACAGGTATTTCATACAAAGCTTCTGATAAATGGTTGTTTGCTTTTGATTACAACTATACAAAATGGAGTGTATATAAGTCTTTAGATGTTCAATTTAACAATGGCTTACCAACTTCAATCAACCCAAGAAATTATAAGGACGCAAGTACTTATCGTTTTGGAGCACAATATAAATCATCTGAAAAGCTTACTTTAAGAGGTGGATTTTATTTTGATGAAAGCCCTGTTCAAAGAGGGTATTTCGCTCCAGAAACGCCGCGTAATGATTCTGTTGGTTACACAGGAGGATTAACGTATCAAATAAATAGTAAATTAGGAATTGATATGTCATTCTTATATTTACATTTTGATGAAGTTAATAATTCTTATGATTATTTTGATGACCCAACAACTAATAATGGGACAACTTCTTTCGGAGGTACATATAAATCATCTGTATTTTCACCAGGTATTGGTATAACGTACGGGTTCTAATTTAAAAATATATTCAAAAATGAAAAATAAATTTATACTAGTAGCAGCTTTAGCAATTGGATTTGCAGGTTGTGAACCAGAATTTGAAAATGAAGTAAATGCTACTTATACCTCTGGTGAAGCAGATTTTACAAGATATGTAGCAGTAGGTAATTCACTTACTGCAGGTTATATGGATGGAACCGTTTCTAGAGTAGGACAAACCTATTCTTATCCAAATTTATTAGCGCAACAATTCGCTTTAGTAGGTGGAGGAGCTTTTACACAACCTTCATTTACAGAAGATGTAAATAATTTAGGTGGTATTGCGGGTGTTCCAGGTTTTGGTAATAGATTGGTTATTGATGCGTCTCAAAATAGACCAGAACCAATAGCAGGTACATCAACAATTACTTTAACACCTCAAGCAAAAGCGTATAATAATATGGGTGTACCAGGTGCAAAATCATTCCATTTAGGTATTGCTGGATATGGTGCATTAAACCCATACTTTGCAAGACATGCAACTACACCTACAGCTACTGTTTTAGGAGATGCAATGACAAAAAACCCAACTTTTTTTACCAACTGGATTGGTTCAAACGATGTGTTAGCTTATGCTACTGCAGGTGGTGCTCAAGCAGATGGTGTAACACCAGCGGCGGATCATAATGCAACTGGAAATTTAAATCCGGCTACTTATGGTTTCAATGATATTACAAATAGTGGTGTTTTCAATAATGTGTACACTAACATTATTAATACATTAACAATAAACGGAGCAAAAGGAGTTGTATGTACAATTCCAAGTGTAACTTCAATTCCATATTTTACAACTGTGCCTTATAATCCAGTATCTGACCAAGCTTTATCAGCTAATCCTAATGTTGGATTAATTTCTTCATTATATCAGTTTTTATCTGTTGCTACTAGTGGAAGAATTACTGCTTTGAATTTATCAGATGGATTATCAAATCCAATTATTATTAATGATTCTGATTTAACAAATATTGGTACTCAAATATCTAATACTGCCCCAATCTATGGTAATACAATTATTAGCCAAACACCAACTACAGATCCTCAGTATGCAATAAAAATTGCATTTGCAAATTTTTTAATTAATAATGCAAGTACACTTGGTGCATTATATGGAAAAGCAAGACATACAACTTCGGCAGATTTAGTTGTTTTGCCTGCAAGTTCAATAATTGGTCAACCTAATCCAGCTGGAACTGCTCCTTTTAATGTTAATGGAGTAACTTTACCGTTAGCAAACAAATGGGTATTAACTGCAACTGAAAAAGCTAAAGTAGCAGCTGCTACTTCAGCATATAATAATTCAATTGTGGCTATTGCAGCAACTAAAAATTTAGCTGTGGCAGATATGAATGCTGTTATGAACAAATTAATTACAGGTTTGCAAATTGAAACTAATTCAATTTATACCGCTAATTATTTCAGTGGTTCTGGAACAGAAGGTCAAGTATTGTTTTCTTTAGATGGTGTGCATCCAAATGCACGTGGTTATGCAGTTATTGCTAATGAATTTATTAAAACGATAAACGCAAAATACAAATCAAATTTACCATTACACAATCCTACTTATTTTCCAGGTATCAGTATTTTACCAACGAACTAAGCTAGTTTAAAAATAATTTCTAAATAGGCATCATTTTGGTGCCTATTTTTTTGTTTTAGAACTTCGATGTTCTAAATTCAGCGTTCAGTATTCCAAGTTCAAAAATATTTTTTACATTTACACATTAAAACACAACCTATTTTTAAAAACATAGAAACATAGAATATAAATATTGTAAAGTCGCTTTGCTTTATATAGACCACATTAGCTATGTGAAAAAATAATATTTCTAAAAGTACTTTTGTTTAAAATGAACTATGTTACTATGTGTTTACATTTTACAAATTATTTACAACCTTAAAAAATGAAAAACTATTTTATCAAATTACTTATTTCAACGCTATTAATACTAATCATTTCGTATTTTCTAAAAATTGAAATTACTAACTATTTGGCAGCTGTTTTTATGGCTGTTGCTTTATCATTTTTAAACACCTTTTTAAAACCGATATTAAAAATACTTGCCATTCCAGTAACAATTATGTCATTGGGCTTGTTTCTATTAGTTATTAATGCCAGTATTGTAAAAATCGCCGATTATTTTATTGATGGCATTCAAATGACGTTTCTTCAAGCGCTAGTTTTTAGTGTGCTATTATCGGTAAGTCAATATATATTAAATAAAATTTTCACAGAAAAAAAACAATAAGTAGTTGTAAAATTCTGTAAATTAAAAACTTGTATGGGTTGCAAAAATTATATAATTTTGCCACCCATATTTATACTTCAAAAAATCAATAAAAATGAACATTAGAAAAGAACACATTGACGCATTAAACGCCGTTGTAAAAATTACAATTGGTAAATATGAATATACTGAAAAAATTGAAAATTTTTTAGAAGTAAAAAGAAAAACAGCTACATTACCTGGTTTTAGAAAAGGAAAAACACCAATGGATGTGGTGAGAAAACAGTTTGAAAAACCAGCAATTATTGAAGAAGTTACTAAATTAGTAAACAAAGGTTTAGCTGATTATATTGCAAAAGAAAAATTAGATTTGTTAGGTAATGCATTACCTCGTACCAATGAAAACTTCGATTGGAAAGCAGACGAATTGGTTTTTGAATACGAATTAGGTTTAGCGCCAGAATTTACTGTAGATTTAGCAAGAGCTTCTGGTGTTACTAGATATAAAATTATTGCCGACGATACCTTATTAAACGAGCAAGTTGAAAGAATTCAAAAGCAATACGGTAAAATTTTAACGGAAACTGAAGTTAAAAAAGGTTTTGAAATAAACGGAACATTTACAAACGAAGAAAAAAATATCAGCAACCAAGCATTAATTAGTTTAGATGTTTTTGCAGATGCTAAAACGGGGAAACAATTTATTGGAAAAAAAGTAGGTGATGTTGTTACGTTAAAAACAAAAGGTTTGTTTAATGACGACCACCAATTAATGGATTATTTAAAAGTGGCTCACGATGACGTTCACGGTTTAGATATTGAAGTTAATTTTACTATTGACGCCATTCAGTCTATTGAAAAAGCAGAAATTAATGACGAATTATTCGCAAAATTATTTCCAAATGGTGAAGTAACTACTTTAGAGGGTTTAAAAGCGAGAATCAAAGAAGATGCAGAACAACAATTTGTGCAGCAAGCGGATCAAAAGTTTTTAAATGATGTAACTGAGGCCTTATTAGACACTACTCAATTTGATTTACCAGAAACCTTCTTAAAAAAATGGATCCAAACTATTGGCGAAACTCCATTAACTCCTGAACAAGCAGAAGCGGAATTTGCAAAATCAGAAAGAGGATTGCGTTATCAATTAATCGAATCTAAAATCTTTATTCAAAATAACTTACAAGTTAGATTCGAAGAATTAAAAGATTTTACTTCAGGATTAATCAGACAACAAATGGCTCAATTTGGTCAAGCCAATGCAACAGATGCAGAAGTAGACGGAATTGTCTCAAGAGTAATGTCGAATCAAGAAGAAATAAAACGTATATCAGACCAAGTTTTGAGTTTAAAAATGATTGACTTATACAAAACAAATATAAAAACAACTGAAAAAGAAGTGAACTACCAAGATTTTGTTAAAGCTATGTATGGCGAAATGTAATATTCATAAAAATTAGTATATTTGAACGTCAAATCATTTTGGTTTGACGTTTTTATTTAAAATCATAACCTTTTAAATACAATTTAAAATGAACTACGGAAAAGAATTTAAGAAATTTGCCACAAAAAAACACGGAGTAAACAGTTTGTATTACGATAAATTAGTAGGCAGTTTAACACCATATATTATTGAAGAACGCCAATTAAACATTTCACAATTAGACGTTTTTTCTCGTTTAATGATGGATAGAATCATCTTCATGGGAACCGGTGTAGACGATTATATGGCAAATATTATTCAAGCACAATTGTTGTTTTTAGAAAGTGTAGATGCTTCTAAAGACATTCAAATTTATATTAATTCACCTGGTGGAAGTGTATATGCCGGTTTAGGTATTTACGATACTATGCAATATATTAAACCAGATGTAGCTACAATTTGTACAGGAATGGCAGCATCCATGGGTGCCGTTTTATTATGTGCAGGTGCAGAAGGAAAACGTTCGGCATTACCTCATTCACGTGTAATGATTCACCAACCTTCTGGAGGTGCGTCGGGAGTGGCTACTGACATGGAAATTAACTTAAGAGAAATGTTGAAATTGAAAGATGAATTATATCAAATTATTTCATCACATTCAAAACAACCAATTGAAAAAGTATTTAAAGATAGCGAACGCGACTATTGGATGATTGCCGATGAAGCAAAAGAATACGGAATGATTGATGAAGTATTAAGAAGATAATGAATAGGTATGAGGTTAAGGGTAAAAGGCTAAGGGAATAAGGGTTTGAGTAAAGGGTATAAACATTTTGAAAGTGGTTGCCCAACACCCAACACCCAACACCCAACACCTAACTCCTAACACCCCACACCCAACACCCAAAATAATGGCAAAAGAAGAATTAGAATGTTCGTTTTGTGGTAGAAAAAAGCCAGAAACAAGTTTATTAATAGCAGGTATAGGTTCGCATATTTGCGAAAAATGTATTGAGCAAGCACACGGAATAGTAGTAGAAGAGCTAAAAGGAACAACAGATTCTGAAGCTTTTGGCGATTTAATATTGCGTAAACCAAAAGAAATAAATGCCTTTTTAAACGAATATGTAATTGGGCAAGAACAAACTAAGAAAGTTTTGAGCGTTGCCGTGTACAATCACTACAAAAGATTGTCGCAAAAAGTTACAGATGACGATGTGGAAATTGAAAAGAGTAATATTTTAATTGTAGGACAAACCGGAACAGGAAAAACATTAGTAGCAAAAACCATTGCAAAAATGTTAAACGTACCCTTGGCAATAGTAGATGCCACTATTTTAACTGAAGCAGGTTATGTAGGTGAGGATGTAGAAAGTATTTTAACACGTTTGCTACAAGCGGCAGATTATGACGTAGTTAAAGCGGAAAGAGGTATTGTTTTTATTGATGAAATTGATAAGATTGCTCGTAAAAGTGATAATCCTTCAATCACTCGTGATGTTTCTGGAGAAGGTGTTCAACAAGCCTTGTTGAAATTACTGGAAGGTTCCATAGTAAATGTGCCTCCAAAAGGCGGTAGAAAACATCCCGACCAAAAGTTTGTTGAGGTGAATACTCAGAACATATTATTTATTGCAGGTGGTGCTTTTGATGGTGTTGAACGCATCATTTCTAAACGTTTAAACCGACAAGCGATGGGATTTAGTGCGTCTAAAGATTTAGATAAAGTAGATGCCGATAATTTATTACAATACATTATTCCTCGTGATGTAAAAGAATTTGGATTAATTCCTGAAATAATTGGGCGTATGCCTGTTTTATCACATATGGATCCATTGGATGCAAAAACGTTACGTGCTATATTAACAGAGCCTAAAAACGCTTTAATTAAGCAATATCAAAAGTTATTTGAAATGGATGACGTTGTTTTTACCATTGACGATGATGCTTTAGATTTTATTGTGGAAAAAGCATTGGAATATAAATTAGGTGCTCGTGGATTACGTAGTTTATGTGAAGCCATTTTAACCGATGCCATGTACGCCTTCCCAAGTTCTGAAGACAAATTATTACAAGTAACTAAAGATTACGCGGAAAACACCTTAAGCAAAAATTTATTGAAACGATTGGAGATTGCTTCGTAAATTTAAAATGTAATATAAACGAAAACAACCACTCATTGAGTGGTTGTTTGGTTTTATTAATTATCTGTTTTTATTTTAGCACCCATTGCTCTTAATTTTAATTTAGCATTTTGAGTCCAAATTCCTTTTTTTACATCGATATCATATTTTGGATTTAAAAACACATCTATATCGTCATTGTCTTTTAAAAGTTTGCTATTAGCTTCCCAGGCTGCTCTACTTAATGAGCCATCCCAAAGTTGATTATTGATAAAACCTGAAATAGGTATAGCAATTAATGATGCTAATCCCATTCCAATTTTTGGCTTATCGCTTTCTATAGTATATTCATAAGAACCAAACCCATAATCTTCTCTGATAGTTTCTTGTTTGTATCCACCAGCAGAAGAAATCATTTTTCCAGTAACAAAAGTTAATCCTACCATTGAAACAATTGGCCAAAATCTTTTAGAAGCAGTTAAATTGATACCATTAAATCTAACAACAAGACCTTGTTTTTTACTCATACTTTTGTCAGTAGGAATTCCAAAAATGGCATTACTTTCTGAATTAATTTCTTTCAGTCTAGTAACAGTGTATTCTTTTGAATCTCTATTTAAACTTATATCGCTATAAGCACCATTAGAAACTCCAACTTGTGATCTGCAGCTTGATAAAACAATTGCAAATAAACTTAATAAAATAATTTTTTTCATTTTATATTTTTTTATAATTTTCTCCTACTCATATGGCTTTTCAGGTCCGCCCCGTTTTTTAAGTTGTTTCTGGTCTCAACTATTACTTTAAACAAAAATAAATATTTGTAGTACATATTCTACATTTTATTTATATTTACGCCATTAAATGACGTATATGAAACAGCTTGAACGATTACTATTTTTAATTAAAGTGCTAAAAGCAAAGCCGTGTACAACTCACGAGTTATCAGCGCAACTTTCTAAACAAAACTGCAATAGCTCTATTAGACAATTACAAAGAGATTTTAAAGATATAGCGTTACTATTATCAGATAATGAAACCCTTAAGTCATATAGAAAAGATAAATTAAAATATTTTTTTATTGAAATAAGTGAAAGTGATTTCAAAAGTGCAAACAAAAGTAAAACCTATAGAAACACAAACTTTTATGTGCAATCCAAGTCAAAGCACATTGACTTTAATTTAAATGCAATAGAAAATGCAATAAAAGAAAGTAAATCTATTGTTATTTCAGAAATTAAAAATGACGAAACGGGCGATAATAATAATTTTGAAACTAAAAATATATTTTTTCAACCCATTCAAATACTCATTCATCGAGATTCTTATTATGTAGGTGGATATAATATTGTAAAAAAATGTATACAGATTTTTGGGATTAATCAAATAGAAAAAGTGGCCTTGTCAAACCAATGTGAATTATTAGCTGAACGAAGCAAAATGTTTGATGAAGAATTAAATAAACGATTTGGTGTGACTAAAAATATTAATGAGCATACCTATAAAATTGCTTTAGAAGTGTCTTCAGTTTTAGCCGGGTTTATAAAAAATCATCATTGGCATGCTACTCAAAAATTTTCAAAGAAAAATGGTAACACAATAATGCATTTAGAGTGTGGTATAAACAGAGAGTTGTTGGGTTGGTTGTTTCAATGGATGTATAACATTAGAGTTGTAGAACCCGAAATTCTTAAATTTTATTACGAAAAAACTATAAATGAAATTCAAAATAACAATAAATCTAAAGCTACATTAGTGTATAGAAACTTATTTAATGATAATTATAATTAGATTTTTTAAAAACCCTACACCATAATTTCAAATGAACCCTACACTAAAATCATTTTCTATTGTTTACTTTTATAAAAGATGTACAAGTATTATACAAAAGATGTACATCTTTTAACTGAAAGATGTACAACTTTTAACTGAAAGATGTACATCTTTTTGATAACTTAACCTTTCAAATGTATTTTTTACTTCGGTAGTTTTACTTTTTTTAAACGGTTAAATAGTTACATCGCTTTCAATTCTTCCAAATAGTCTCTTAAATTCGATAGTCTTGGAATTTTGTGTTGGCCGCCTAATTTATCTTTCTTTTTCAACCAATCGTAAAATAAATGTTCTCTAGCTACATTTAATATAAGTGGGTTTAACGTCATATTGTTAAATCGTTTGGCTTCGTAGTCGGAATTTACTTGTTGCAAATTTTTATCTAAAAGTTCGGAAAATGCAGCGCTACTTGCTGGGTGTTTTTTAAATTCAATTAGCCATTCATGCCCGCCTTTTTCTTTTCCTTTCATAAAAATTGGTGCCACGGTATAGTCAACAATTTCGC
Organism: Flavobacterium sp.; assembly: GCA_041303115.1. GTDB lineage: Bacteria > Bacteroidota > Bacteroidia > Flavobacteriales > Flavobacteriaceae > Flavobacterium. The sequence continues at coordinate 6,054 of JBFYPW010000017.1, read as the reverse complement.
ACTGTAAGGTTTTACATGTTTTTGCTAAAGCCGTATCGGTGTTTTCCACCATTAATTCTTCTCCAAAAACATTAATATGGTGCTTGGTTCTGCCTGTAACTTTTATTCTGAAAGGATGTATAGATGTAAATCGTATCGTATCTCCAATTAAATAACGCCATAAACCCGAATTGGTAGTTATGACTAAAGCATAATTTTTATTAATTTCTACATCGCTCAATGGAATTACTTTTTGGTTGTCTTTGCCAAACGTATCCATCGGAATAAATTCGTAAAAAATACCATAATCTAACATTAAAAGTAATTCGTTAGAATCATTTCGGTCTTGCAAGGCAAAAAATCCTTCCGAGGCATTATAAATTTCGTAATATTTAAAATCGTCTTTCGGAAATAAATTTTTGTATTGTTCTTTATAAGGTTCAAAACTTACACCACCGTGAAAATACACTTCTACATTAGGCCAAATTTCTAAAATATTCGTTTTTTTGTTTTCTTCCAGTGTTTTGTTTAGTAGTACCATCATCCAACTGGGTACGCCGGCTAAACTGGTTACGTTTTCTAAACTACTTTCCTTAATGATGGCGGGTAATTTGGTTTCCCAGTTGCTCATTAACGAGGTTTTGTTACTGGGTGTGGAGCTAAATTCTGCCCACATGGGCATATTGTCAATTAATATGGCAGATAAATCGCCAAAAAAGGTATTGTTGTTTTCGTACAATTCTTTACTACCGCCCAAACGCAAACTTTTACCAGTAAATAACTGCGAATTTTCGTTATTATTTAAGTACATACACAACAAATCTTTACTGGCTTTGTAATGATTGTGTTCTAAGGCTTCCGAACTTACGGGAATGAATTTGCTTTTTGCATTTGTGGTTCCGCTCGATTTTGCAAAATATTTTATTGAAGAATTCCAAAAAATATTTTGTGCCCCTTGACGGGTTTGCGAGATAATCGGTTCCAAATCTTCGTAAGTAGAAACGGGAATTCTTTCGTTAAATGTTTGATAGTTTTTTATGCTGCTGTAGTCGTATTTTTTTCCAAGAACGGTATTTTCTGCCGATTTTAATAAACCAAATAAAATTTCTTCCTGAACCTCCATAGGATATTTCATAAACAATTCAATTTGATGAATACGTTTTTTTAAAATCCAAGAGGCAATAGAATTTATTAAAGGTAATGGCATTTGCGTATCAGTATTTTTATAACTTTACCAAAAATAATAATTTTTATATCAATTACAATCTTTATGACAACATTTGAAGGAACATTAACAAAGATGGAAACCGAAATAGGCGCACCCATTCAGTATTATTTAATTTTTGATTCCAATTTCATTAATGTTAATCAGTTAATTAATAAAGATGTAGAAATTACGCACAAAGGGTATCAGTGTTTAAATTGTAAGAAAGCCAAAAAAATATGGCGTCAAGGATTTTGTTATGATTGTTTTTCTACTATTCCAGCTGCTGCCGATTGGATTATGAAACCCGAACTCAGTACCGCACATTTAGATATTGAAGATAGAGATTTAGCGTATGAAAAACGAGTGCAATTGCAACCTCATATTGTATATCTTGCTTTGTCGAGTGAAGTAAAAGTAGGGGTAACCCGAAACACGCAAGTGCCCACTCGTTGGATAGACCAAGGCGCGGTTCAGGCGATTCCAGTTTTAGAAACACCTAATAGATATTTAGCAGGAATTGCTGAGGTGGCTTTAAAAAATCATTTTGCAGACAAAACCAATTGGCAAAAAATGTTGAAAAATGAAGTGCCAGTCACCAATTTATTTGAAGAAAAAAGCAAATTAAAACAATGGCTACCAGAGGAAACTAAACCTTATTTTATTGAAGAAGACCATTTATATCAAATGGATTTTCCAGTGCAAACGTATCCGTTAAAAGTAACCAGTTTAAATTTGGATAAAACCCCTAATTTTTCTGGAAAAGTTGTGGGCATAAAAGGTCAATACTTAATTTTTGAAGACGGTACGGTTTTTAATGTTCGCACCTATGAAGGGTTTGTGGTACAATTAAAATTTTAAAAAATATACTCAATCCCAACGCCAAGAATTTGTTTTAATTGTACTCTAGGTCCTTCTGTGATTTGAACACCAGTAACTTCTCGTTTATTTTTAATGTCGTTATCATAAATTAGATGACTACCAATATTAGCTTTAATATATTTATTTACAATCATTTCAATGCTAACTTGCCAATCAATATCAATATTGCCAAAATCATTTAAATAATCGGTATATAATGTAGCTCTAGTGTCTAAATTGATGTTCGTCATAATTTTTCTTTTGTACTGACTAGAAATTAAAGCACCTAGTTCCGTTCTGTGACGTTTTCCATTTCTAAGAATTTGAGTCCCCGTCTCATCATAAATGGCTTTTTCTACCCCAAATGCACCTTCGTTTGCCAATCGACTATCTAAAACCAAAGTTGTTTTGTTGGTTATTGGAGACAAATACACGGTTAAACCTAAGTCTTTTCTGGTATATTCGGCACCAATTCCTAAGAAAATATAAGCCGGAGCAAAGGGTTTTGAAATGGCTTTGCTTACATTTGGATAACTATATCCGTTAGAAAACTGAGTTAAAAAGCTAAATTTTGCACCATAAAACCACTTGTTAATCGTATCTCTTCTGTATCCAATTGTAGAGTTTAAATTTATTTGATCGTCTGTTTTTCTTAGATCTTGTGACTCTTGTTTGTTAATTCCATATCGCACCACAAGCTCATTATTCCATTTCATATTATCACGAGTATAATTTCTAATGAAATTTCCTTTTGCCAAACCAGAAATAGAATTATTTCCTCCGGCAGACCAATTTACAAAGCTAATTTGTGTAAAATCTAATCCTACTTTATTTCCTTTTTTCCAATTTGAAGTAGTATCTATTTTTTCTGTTCTCACAATTTGTGAAAAAGATTCGGTTGCGAAAAAAAGAAGTGCGATAAAAAGTATAAGGTTTCTACTCATGATTAATTTCAGTAAATAATTCGGTTAAGCTTAATGTGTCTAATTTAGTTTGTTCTAATAGTTGTTTTACGGTGCCATGCTCAATGAATACATCAGAAACACCACGATTTATAATTTTATTTTTAAAATTGTTTTTGGCTGCAAAGGTATTGATGCTACTTCCTAAACCACCATTAATTACACCTTCTTCAACAGTGATAATACTAGTATGTTCTTTAAAAATACTAAGTAATTTTTCTTCATCTAAAGGTTTTACCCAACCTACATGAAAATGCGAAAAATCTTCCATTTTTGTAAGTGTATCAATAGCTTTAGAAACATTATTTCCAATGGTTCCGGTTGATAAAACAGCAATTTTAGTTCCTTTTTTTAAGGTTTTAATTTTTCCTATTTCAATCTTAGAAAAAGGTTGTTTCCATGCTACAATTTCGCCTTTTCCTCTTGGATAACGAATCGCTATCGGATGGTTTAAACCTAACGAAGAAGTGTACAAAATATTGCGTAAATCAATTTCGTTACGTGGTGCATAAATCATTATGTTTGGAATGCAATTCAGATAAGCCAAATCAAATAATCCGTGATGTGTAGCACCATCTTCGCCTACAAATCCAGCTCTGTCCAAGCAAAAAATTACGGGTAAATTCTGTATCGCTACATCATGAATCACCTGGTCATACGCTCGTTGTAAAAAAGTAGAATAAATATTGCAAAATACCGATAATCCTTGAGTAGCCATTCCAGCGGCTAAGGTTACGGCATGTTGTTCGGCTATTCCTACATCAAACGCACGTTCTGGAAACGCTTCCATCATATATTTTAAGGAACTTCCAGAAGGCATAGCAGGCGTAATTCCTACTATTTTTTTATTTTCTGTAGCCAATTCCACTAAAGTTAGACCAAAAACATCTTGAAATTTTGGAGCCAAATTTTCATTTTCTGGTTTTAGAATTTTACCAGTAAGTTTATCAAATTTTCCAGGCGCATGAAATTGCAATTGATTTTCTTCAGCAAAAGTTAATCCTTTTCCTTTTGTGGTAATAATATGTAAAAATTTTGGGCCTTTAACTTTTTGTAATCGTTTTAATTCTGACAATAATTTAGGTAAATCATGCCCGTCAATCGGACCCGAATAATCAAAATTTAACGATTTTATAATGTTGTTATCTTTTGGGTTTTTACCTTCTTTAACAGCGGTTAAATAGTCTTTTAATGCCCCAACACTTGGGTCAATTCCCATGGCATTGTCATTTAGTATCACTAATAAATTCGCATCAGTAACTCCAGCATGATTTAAACCTTCAAAAGCCATTCCGCTTGCAATAGAAGCATCGCCAATAACTGCAATATGTTGTTTTTCTGTATCGCCATTAATTTTAGAAGCAATTGCCATACCTAAAGCAGCAGAAATTGAAGTGGAGGAATGTCCTACTCCAAAAGTATCATAAACACTTTCACTTCTTTTTGGAAAACCAGAGATGCCATTAATTTCTCTATATTTATGAAAGATTTCGCGTCTTTCTGTTAAAATTTTATGTCCGTACGCTTGATGTCCAACATCCCAAACTAACAAATCGTTTGGCGTATCAAAAACATAATGTAAGGCAACGGTTAATTCTATTACGCCTAAACTCGCCCCTAAATGACCTTCTTTTTGGGAGACTATATCAATTATAAACTCTCTAAGTTCAGTGGCCACTTGCGGTAACTGACTTTCAGAAAGTTTCCGTAAATCGATTGGTGTCGTAATATGTGAAAGTAAATTTTCCATTTGTGCAGCAAAAATACGAATTCAGAGTGAATAGTAATTAGTGAATAGTTAAAAGTTTCGTTTTCATTTATTCTATCTCTAACTAAATTAAAAACATTGTTGTATTTTTGTTTGGTATTGTAAAGTAAAGCGCGACCCTTATGGTAACACCTAAAATTAGTTAGTAGTAAAATTAGTTAAGAGTTGTATTATAAAATAGTTCCACTATGAACTGTGAGTTTTTAAATTCAGAGCTGTAAAAACATTAAGAAATTAAGTTTCATTAAGCCTTAATTATCTTAATCTCTTAATGTTTTTTATTGTTTCACAAATAATAACTATTTATAAAAAACCATTAAATTAGTAGTATAACTTATAAAATTATTTGCTTTCTATTACAACAATAATAACTAAAAATACTAATTTGGAAACTATTTTTACCGACGAATATTTTATGAAAAAAGCACTTCAGGAAGCTGAAATTGCTTTTGAAAAAGACGAAATTCCTGTGGGCGCTGTTATTGTGGTAAACGATACAATAATTGCCAGAACACATAATTTAACTGAGCTTTTACATGATGTAACGGCACATGCTGAAATGCAAGCCATTACGAGCGCGGCAAATTTTTTAGGTGGAAAATATTTAAAAGGTTGCACGCTATATGTTACTTTAGAACCTTGCCAGATGTGTGCAGGAGCCTTATATTGGAGTCAGATTTCTAAAATTGTATTTGGTGTTACAGATTCAAAAAGAGGTTATAAAACATTAGGCACACAAATTCACCCAAAAACAGAAGTGGTTTCTGGAATTTTAGAAAAGGAATGTGCTGAATTAATGACTAGTTTTTTTCAGAAAAAGAGATAGTTTTATTACGCAGAGATTCGCAAAGTTTTTTGAGATATGATTTCTTTCTATTTACAATCAAATAATTAAAGTATGTTAAAATTTTTTGTACTTTTATTTTTTAAAATTAGTTAATTATGAAAACAATTGAAATAGATACTTATTCAGATGCTGAAAAAATTATTTTAGCAGAACAATTGTGGGACAGTGTTTCTAAAGAAAATTTAACTTTATCCGAAGAAGTTAAAGCAGAGTTAGATTCGAGATTGAAAAATTTAGAAGATAAAAATACGAAATTATTTTCTTGGAAGGAAGTTAAAGAGCATTTAAAGAATATTAGATAATTGAAAAATTTAATATTTACCCAAGAAGCACTATTTGATGTTGAAGAAATTGTCTTTTGGTATGAAAATCAAAGATTAGGATTGTCTTTTGACTTTGAACTTTGTTTAGAAGCACAATTAGAATACCTATT
>JBFYPW010000016.1:0-24282 GCA_041303115.1 Flavobacterium sp. | reverse complement strand
CAGGAATACCAAAGCAAATTGTTCTTCAAAAATCGGCAATGATAGCTTCGGCGAAAGCTACAGGTTTGTTTTTTAACTTACAACCAAAAAACACCGCTTTGTTATGTTTGTCAGCCAATTATATTGCAGGAAAAATGATGTTGGTGCGTGCAATTACTTTAGGATTGCATTTAGATACAATTGATCCAACAAGTGAACCATTATCCACAAAAAAGTACAATTTTACAGCAATGGTTCCTATGCAGGTGCAAAAATCATTATCAAAATTACATTTGGTTGATAACGTATTAATAGGTGGTGCAAAAGTGAGTTATACTTTGTCAGAAAGTATTCTGAAAACCAATTGCAATGCTTTTGAATCGTATGGAATGACGGAAACCATTTCGCATATTGCCATTAAAAAAATAGGAGCAAAGGCATTTACTGTTTTACCAAATGTAACTATATCTGTTGATGATAGAAGTTGTTTGGTGATAGAAGCTTTAGAACTTTCTAATGAAAAAATTATAACAAATGATATCGTAGAAATCGTAAATGCAACTCAATTTATTTTAAAAGGACGAATTGACAATGTAATTAATTCCGGAGGTATCAAAATTTTTCCTGAAGAAGTAGAAGAAATCCTTGCTAAATTTATTTCAGTTCCTTTTTTTATTGCCAGTAAACCTGATGAAAATTTAGGCGAAAAAGTAATTCTTGTGCTTGAAGCCACTCCGTTTTCTATTGATAATAGCGTGTTTTCAGAATTATCAAAATACCAAATACCTAAGGAAGTTCTGTTTTTAGAGTCATTTGAAAGAACAGAAACGCAAAAAATTAACAGAAAGAAATCATTAGAAAAATTAGTGTAAACAAATACTTTTCAATAGATTATTTTCTTTCTACCTTAATATAAAACTGATTGGTTTTTACAGCAATGTTCTCCAAAACTAATTTTTTTTCAACTTTTAGTTCTTGATTTTCAGTAGTAGGTTGTAATCGTATTGTTTGTTCATTAATAATAATATCTACAGGCATTTTAAAATCGGCAGTTACATTTTCCCATTTGTAATTCAGTTTATTACTGGTTTTTGACAACACCAATTTCGGAATTTTTGTAGTAGTTAAATACTGTTGAAATACGGAAGTTAAATCGATACTACTTTCTTTATTAAAAAAATCAATTACGGTTTTCGTATCGATAATTTGCTTTTTATAGGTTTCAGAGTAATTATATAAAAGTTTCCACCATTTAACATCATCATTAATAATGTGTCTTATTGTATTTAATAGTAAGGCACCTTTATAATACATATCGCCACTTCCTTCTCGGTTTACACCAAATTGACCAATAATTGGACGGTCGTTTCGCACACTTCTTGATTGTCCGTTTACATATTTTATGGCTTCATCATATCCTTTAATACATTCGATAAAAACGGTTTCTGTGTAGGTTGTAAAGCCTTCGTGAATCCACATATCGGCAATGTCTTTACTTGTAATACTGTTTCCAAACCATTCGTGTCCGGTTTCATGAATCGTAATATAATCGAAAAACATTCCAGCACCCGTTCCGGATAAGTCCATCCCAAGATACCCTTTTTTGTACTTATTTCCATATGCGACAGCACTTTGGTGTTCCATACCTAAATAAGGTGTTTCCACTAATTTATACCCATCTTCAAAAAACGGATATTTTCCGAATTTACTTTGAAAGCAATTCATCATCGGTTTCACATCATTATCAAAATGTTTACGAGCTGTTTCTTCGTTGTATCGCAACACATAATAATCTAAATCTAAATCTTCGTGATTATCGTGAATATGTACATAATCGCCAATGTTTACTGTAATGTCATAATTATTAATTGGGTTTTTTACTTCCCAATCCCAACGCGTGTAGCCGTCTTTTAAATCGGTTGAGCCTAAAAATCTTCCGTTGGAAACATTCATTAATCCGTTTGGTACGGCTACTTTTATGCTGGCACCATTATCTGGTTCATCGGTTTGCGAATCTTTACACGGATACCATAAACTCGCACCAGTTCCTTGTACAGCCACACCAATCCAAGGATTTTGCTTTTTATCTTTTGTAAATACAAAACCACCATCCCAAGGAGCATTTTTAGCAATAATAGGATTTCCATAGTATGAAATTCTTAATTTATGTATTTCTCCTTTTTTTAATGTTTTCGGAAAATGAATAAAAACGGCGTTAAATTCTCTCGTAAATTCAATCTTAGGTATATTATCTAAAGTTATTCCGTCAAGTATCATATTTTCAAATAAATCCACTTGGATTTTATTTGTATCATCGTCAACTTTAAATGTTATTGTATTGGAACCGAATATCCATTTTTTTTCGGGATCAATTCTGATATCTAAATCATATCGCAACACATCATAACAGGTTCTTTCTTCACGAAGTCCACCTTGTAAAGAATCTTTACGAGAAAATTCTTGCGCTTTCATTTGATTGAAAACAAATAGAAAAAGGGAAAGTATAAGTGTTTTTTTCATGAAATTAATTTATATATTAATTGAGATAAATCCAATTTTAAAATGATATAGAATAAAGATAAATAATAGTATTTGAGCTAAAAGATAACTATTAAAATCATATCCTTTATTTGCTTTTTTTAGTAAAATCATTTTACGAAAATTGTAAAGAATTGGAATAGTAATAAATGCAATCGTAATTATATTTCCAGTAAAAATCGCTTTACTACTTGATGCACTTGCACCAGATCCAAAATATAAAAATAAAGAAAATAAGCTAACAAAAAACATTGTGTAGAAATAAATTATTTCTAAAATAATTACTTTTAATAAAAGAATATAGTTTGTTTTCATATTTTATGAATTTCAATCCTGAAAAATTTATATTAGCTGTCAGTTTTATTTTTAAAAGTTATTTTTCTAAAATTGTTTATCTGCACAAAAGCAAAACTCAAAATAGCTATAAAAATGAATGATATTTCAGAATCTTCATTTCCATTCAATCCTTCATAAGAAATCAAAAATAAATAATATAAAAGAGGAAAAGAAAAGATTGTAATAAAGATGTTTTGTAAAAGAATTGTCCAAAATTGAATGTATTTCATTTTGAAGTATATCAATAGTAAAATAGCTAAACAAATTGTTAAAACAAATATTTCAAAAGGAACAATTTCTTTTAGTCCTGATTTATTTATTGGATAATATAATCCACCAAACAAATATAATAATGCAATATTAAAAAAATATAAATAATATACAATTCCAAATAGGAGTGTAAATAATTCTAGAAATATTCGATTCTTAATTGTCATTTTTTTAATATTTTTTTTCTGTCATAGTTATAATTTAAAGATGCTTTCAGTATAACAAATTTATGTTCTTTAATAATAACTTATAACTAAACACTGCCAACTAAACCTGTATCACACCTAAATTAAATTTCTTTTCAATAGGCGCGTTGTTGGCGGCTTCAATTCCCATAGAAATCCAAGTTCTGGTATCTAATGGGTCAATGATAGCATCTGTCCATAATCTGGAAGCCGCATAATACGGTGACACTTGTGCATCGTATTTGGCTTTTATTTTATCAAATAACTCTTTTTCTTTGGCTTCATCTACAACTTCTCCTTTATTTTTTAAAGAAGCGGCTTCAATTTGTGCTAATACTTTTGCGGCTTGCGTACCACCCATAACGGCTAACTCAGCACTAGGCCAAGCAAAAATTAATCGTGGGTCGTAAGCTTTTCCACACATAGCATAATTTCCTGCACCGTATGAATTTCCTATTACAACTGTAAATTTTGGCACAACAGAATTGGCTACAGCATTTACCATTTTGGCACCATCTTTAATAATACCACCGTGTTCCGATTTACTTCCTACCATAAAACCCGTTACGTCTTGTAAAAAGACTAACGGAATTTTCTTTTGGTTACAATTCGCAATAAATCGAGTCGCTTTATCCGCACTTTCAGAATAAATGACACCACCAAACTGAATTTCTCCTTTTTTAGTTTTTGAAACCAAACGCTGATTGGCAACAATTCCTACAGCCCAACCCTCAATTCTGGCATATCCAGTAATTATGGTTTGTCCGTAACCGGCTTTGTATTCATCAAATTCTGAATGATCCACCAAACGCTTGATAATTTCATTCATATCATATTGATCTGTACGTAATTTAGGTAAAATTCCGTAAATGTCTTTGGGTTCTAATACAGGTTTTACAGGAGTTTCTCTGTTAAATCCAGCTTTATCATAGTCGCCAATTTTTGAAACAATACTTTTAATTCTGTCCAAAGCATCGGCATCATCTTTGGCTTTAAAATCGGTAACTCCAGAAATTTCACAATGTGTCGTTGCGCCTCCAAGTGTTTCATTATCAATCGTTTCGCCAATTGCGGCTTTCACTAAATAACTTCCGGCTAAGAAAATACTTCCAGTTTTGTCTACAATTAAAGCTTCGTCACTCATAATTGGCAAATACGCGCCACCAGCTACACAACTTCCCATAACGGCAGCAATTTGGGTAATTCCCATGCTACTCATAATGGCGTTGTTTCTGAAAATTCTGCCGAAATGTTCTTTATCCGGAAATATTTCGTCTTGCATAGGTAAATATACCCCTGCAGAATCTACCAAGTAAATAATTGGCAAACGGTTTTCCATAGCAATTTCTTGTGCTCTTAAATTCTTTTTTCCAGTAATTGGAAACCAAGCACCAGCTTTTACAGTAGCATCATTAGCAACAACAATACATTGTTTGCCTTTAATATATCCTATTTTTACGACCACACCGCCAGAAGGGCAACCTCCGTGTGCTTCATACATACCATCTCCAACAAAACCTCCAATTTCAATACTTTTCGCGTTGTCGTCTAATAAATAATCAATACGTTCACGAGCCGTCATTTTACCTTCGGCATGTAGTTTATCAATACGTTTTTGTCCGCCACCTAATTTTACTTTCGCAAATTTTTGTAGCATATCTGAAACTAATAACTTGTTGTGATCTTCGTTTTTATTGAAATTAATATCCATTTTTATAAGTCTAATTCAAAAGTTTGTCTAAATAATTCAATGTTAGGGTTTAATTCCTTAAAATGTTTGTATTTTTCTTCGTTGGTATAAATTACTTTAGGTTTGTAGGTTTCAATTACGGTAATTTTAATTTTTACATCGTAGTTCCGTAAATTGGTTTTCAAGTAGCTAATTAACTCTGAGTTTGTATTTTCAAAATCTTCTTTAGAACCTTGATTTGGAAATTCTAGTAAAATGTTAGTTCCCATTAATATAGGTTTACTCAATCGCATATAACTTGCGAATAACTTTTTCCCTTTAGTTTCTAAAATTTCAATGTAATCGTTCCAATGTTGTATCGCATCTTCTTGTGTGAAAGGATGGGCTAAATGTTCTCCAACAGCTAGTGTTTCTGTTTTGGCTAAATTTGAAAAATCAGCCTTTTGTTTTAATCCTTTAATAGATAAAGAGGAAATTCGATTACTAGTATCTATTATAGACGTATGTTTTTGCTGTATTTGTTCAATTTTCGCTTCCACTTTTTCTTCCATATTTGGAACTTCTTCCTGAGGAACAGCTTTTATTTCAGGTGCTGAAACTATTTGTGGTTGAATTGATATTTGTGAAGATTGACTTTTTTGAGTTGAATCAAAGAAAGTAGAAGGTATTATATAGTATTTAACTTTTTTTTTTCGGCATCATGTGTTAATGAAGCCAATTGCATAAGTGTAAGTTCAACAAACAATCGTTGGTTTTGACTTACCTTATATTTTAAATCACATTCATTAGCAATAGTAATCCCTTGTAATAAAAACTCTTGAGAAGCTTTTTGTGCCTGAACTGCAAATTCTTGCTGTGTTTGTTCGCTGACTTCTAACAACGAAAGTGTTGCTGGATTTTTACAAACCAATAAATCTCTAAAATGCGAAGCTAACCCTGCAACAAAGTGGTGTCCGTCAAATCCTTTCGCTAAAATATCATTATACGTTAAAAGTAATTGAGGAATATCGTTCACTAAAATTAAATCGGTAACTTTTATATAATAATCGTAATCTAACACGTTTAAATTTTCAGCAACAGCTTGTCGTGTTAAATTATTTCCACAATACGAAACCACTCTGTCAAAAATAGACAAAGCATCACGCATGGCACCATCCGCTTTTTGCGAAATAATACGAAGCGCTTCTTCTTCAAACTGCACATTTTGATTTTGAGCAATTTCCATTAAATATTCTTTTGTATCGTTTATCGTAATTCGTTTAAAATCGAATATTTGACAACGCGACAAAATAGTAGGAAGAATTTTGTGTTTTTCGGTAGTGGCTAAAATAAAAATAGCGTGCTTTGGCGGTTCTTCTAATGTTTTTAAAAACGCATTAAATGCCGAAGCAGAAAGCATGTGCACCTCATCAATAATATACACTTTATATTTACCGGTTTGTGGAGGTATTCTTACTTGGTCGATAATACTTCTAATATCATCAACACCATTATTAGACGCAGCATCTAATTCAAATACATTGAAAGAGAAATCTTCATTCGGATCATCGTATCCTTCTTGGTTGATTTTTCTGGCTAATATTCTGGCACAAGTTGTTTTTCCAACACCACGAGGTCCTGTAAAAAGTAATGCTTGAGCTAAATGGTTGTTTTCAATGGCATGCAACAAAGTATTCGTAATAGCAAGTTGCCCAATAACATCTTTAAATGTTTGAGGTCTGTACTTTCTGGCTGATACTATAAATTGTTCCATAACGTATTATTGATAGCAAATATAGATTTAAAATACGAAATGTCAAAAGTGAAAAGTAAAAAGTTATTAAGAATTTGTTAGGCATAAACTTTACAATACAGATTAATGAAATTTATAAAATTTATATGATTTCTATAATCTGTGTTTCTAAATTTAATTCAGAAAATCAAATTAATTATTAAAAACGCCCAATTTAAATTACCTTTGCCCTGCAGACCGCCTTATCGCTTCTAATTTATTAGGAGAGGAAAGTCCGGACACCAAAGAGAAGCATAGCGGGTAACGCCCGTCTGCCGATACTTATCGGTAAGGACAAGTGCAACAGAAAGTATGTACAGGTCAAGCTGTAGTGAAACCAGGTAAACTCTATGCGGTGAAATTTCAAGTATATCAGCATGTAAGGGCTTCTCGTCCGTTGTTGAAGGGTAGAAAGATGGATTCCGCGAGTAATTTCGGAACTAGATAAATGATAAGGCTCCAATATTTTTGGAGACAGAATCCGGCTTATAGGTCTGCTTTTTTTTGAAAAATAATTGTTAAAAATTAGTTAACAATTAATCTACTATTATCAATTACATAACATTAATTTAACATTGTGTTTTTACATTTGCCTCATAATTTTAACTATACAAAAAGATGAGCTTTAAAAACATTTTGAATTTTTTCTCTCCAAAAGACAAAACATTTTTTCCATTATTTGAGGAAGCGACTAATAAGTTAACAAAACTCTCTGATGCATTACACGAAGGAGTTAATGCTTCTAAAACAGAAAGAGAAAATTATTTCAAGAAAATTGATGAATTATCTGAAAGCATTGAGAAAATTTCTCATAAGATGAATATCGAATTAAGTAAAAATTTTATTACTCCATTTGATAGAGAAGATATTCACTCTTTAATGACTACTATAGAAGATGTAGCAAGTAATTTGCAAGAAGCATCTAATAGAATTAGAATGTATCAGGTTGATAAAATTACCAAATCAATCAGAAAAATTACAGAAATTAACCTGGAGGCTTGTCAGCTTATTATGGTTTCTGTGAAAGAATTGAAAGAAATGAGTAATTTCAAAAATATTTTTGAATCGGTTAAGAAAATAAACAAGTTAGATAGAAAGTCGGATTCTGTTTTTGAAAAAGCGATTGCTGATATTTTTGAAAACGAAACTGACGTTAAAAATATTATCAAATATAAAGAAGTATTAGCTTCTTTAGATAAAGCTTCAGATAAATGTAAAGCTGTTGCTAGAGTATTAGAAGCGGTAGCCGTTAAACATTCTTAATTAAGTACTATGTTTACATTATTAATAATAATTATAGTAATTGCATTGTTATTTGATTTGGTTAATGGTTTTCATGATGCCGCCAATTCAATAGCAACTGTGGTTTCTACAAAGGTATTATCACCAACACAAGCTGTAATTTGGGCTGCCTTTTTCAACTTCATCGCCTATTGGGTGTTTGATATGAGTGTGGGAAATACAGTAGCAAAAACGGTGGATGGTTCTGTAATTAATCTTTGGGTAATTTTATCTGGATTATTGGCAGCAACTGTATGGAATTTATTAACTTGGAAATTAGGAATTCCGTCTTCATCATCACATACATTAATTGGAGGTTTTGCAGGTGCAGCAGTAGCTCATGCAGGTTTCGGAGTTCTAAATTTAGAATCTATTGGTTTTACAGTTTTGTTTATTTTCTTAGCGCCATTTATTGGGGGTATTATATCTTTCTTTATTGCTATTGTGACGATCCAAAGAAGTTTCTTCAAAAAAATCAGTATTTCTATTATAATATCTGTGTTAACGGTATATGTAACATATGCATTAAAAGACACTTTAGATATTAAGCCGATTATGATTTGGATTATTGGATCGTTATTAGCATTATTTATTATAGTATATTGTTGGTACGAAATTGTAAACGGTAAAAATCCTTCGCATACTAAAGAAGGAAATATGTATAAAAAACTACAGTTATTATCTTCAGCTGCTTTTTCATTAGGACATGGTGGCGCCGATTCTCAAAAAGTAATGGGTATTATTTGTGCGGCTTGTATTGTTTATGCTAATGGATATAGAACAAACCCTGACGCAAATATGCCAGATTTCGTTAAAGAACACAATCTTTTAAATACAACAGAAGTTCTTCAAGTTGTATATAAAAATGATGAGGGAAAAATTAAGAAGTTTAAACCTGCGGTTGGTGTTTTTGGAAAAGATACTTTGTTTGTGGATGGTAAAAAAATTATTGATTTGTCAACTGGCGAAAAAATATATGAAGATGAAAAATTAAATTCAAAGGTTAATGTTTCTACTAATCCTTTTTTATTATCATTAACAAATGATAAAGTAGATTTAAAAAACTTTGAAAAAGTTTCAAAAAAACTTACTAAATTAGAAGTATATTCGGATAAAAAAGACATCAAAGATGTTGTTACTAATGAAGTAATATTTAAAGGTAAAGAAATAAATCCTAATTACAGATACGCCAAAATCTTCTCAAAATATATTGATAAAGATGGTAAATTAATAGAAGGTCATAAGTTAGAAACTAAGGTAACTAAAGACACGATGCCAACTTGGATTGCATTTGGTTGTTATTTGATGATTGGTTTAGGTACTTTAATGGGAGGTTGGAAAATCGTAAAAACGATGGGAACCAAAATTACCAAAGTAACTCCACTTGAAGGTGTTTGTTCTGAAACGGCAGGTGCTTTAACTTTATTTACAGTATCACAAATGGGAGTGCCGGTTTCAACTACACATACTATTACAGGTTCTATTATTGGAGTAGGTGCTACCAAACGTTTAAGTGCGGTAAGATGGGGAGTAACCATTAGCTTATTATGGGCTTGGATACTTACCATTCCAGTTTCGGCATTAATTGCAGCTCTGTTTTATTATATTACTACTTTATTTGTATAATAATATTATAATTTTTTTTTTTAAAACCGTTTCATTTGAGACGGTTTTTTTTTGTCAAAAAAGCATATGTTAAGTTATTGTAAATTTTTATAAAATATCTTAAAGATAAGTTAATATAAAATGCATTTACAGTTAGGTTCTTAACATTAAATTTGCAATCTAAATACAATTAAACAACTAATTCTTAACATTGCAAAGTAAACTCAAATGAAAAAATTATTCTACATTAATCTATTTGTTTTTTTTATTTCTATTACATCATTTTCTCAAAATTCAGTTGAAACGCAATTGAATAATAAAGATTTCGTTGAAATAAAAAAAGAGGAACCATCAAAGAAAAAATGGTTTGATTTAATTAATATTAGAGGTTATGCACAAGTTAGATATAATAAATTATTAGAAACAAATTCTAATTTAGGCTGCGAGCAATGTGATAGATCTTGGGGAGGAAATAATAGTTTTTTTATAAGACGTGGAAGGATTATTTTATCAGGTCAAGTTCATGACAGAGTTTTTATTTACATACAACCTGATTTCGCATCATCTGCAGGTACTACTAATCATCTTTTTCAAATAAGAGATGCTTATTTTGATTTATCATTAGATAAGGATAAGGAATATCGTTTTCGAATAGGACAAAGTAAAGTTCCTTTCGGATTTGAAAACATGCAATCGTCTCAAAATCGATTAACATTAGATAGAAATGACGGTTTAAATAGTGCGGTTTCAAATGAAAGGGATCTGGGTGTGTTTTTCTATTGGGCAACCAAACAAAAAAGAGAGTTGTTTAAAAAATTAGTTGATGATGGTTTAAAAGGTAGTGGCGATTATGGTTTACTTGGTATAGGTATTTATAATGGACAAACAGCTAATTCAATTGAAAGAAACAATAATCAACATATTGTAGCAAGATTTACCTATCCAATTGAGTTTGATAACGGACAAATTTTTGAAGCGGGTATTCAGGCCTATAATGGTAAATATGTTGTAAATACTTTAACTACTGGTACTGCAAAAGCAAAATTAGAAAATAACAATCCTGAATTTTTGGATCAAAGAGCAGCAGCTTCTTTTATTCTCTACCCACAACCTTTTGGGTTTCAAGCAGAGTATAACATTGGTCGTGGTCCAAGATATAACCCAGCTTCCAATACTATTGAAAATAGCCACCTAGAAGGAGGGTATGTATTGTTAAATGCAAAAACAAAAATTAACAATAATATTGTATTTCCATTTTTGAAATATCACTATTATAACGGAGGTAAAAAGCATGAATTAGATGCAAGAAGTTATAAAGTAAATGATTTAGAAATAGGTATTGAATGGCAACCTTTTAAAAGTTTTGAATTAGTTGCAGATTATACAATCTCATCTAGACGATATGAAGACGCTGTTTTATCGGATAACAAACAAACTGGAAGTTTGTTGCGATTGCAAGCACAATTTAATTTTTAATAAAAAAAGCCGATTTTCAAAATAGAAAATCGGTTTTTTTTGTTTCATCATTTGTTAAAATTAATATAAAATTTTTAGTATTTAAGTAACATAAATGTATATTTAGAGTCTTATAAAAAACTAACTAAAAAAATAGTATTATGTTGAAAAAATCAATACAAATTTTATTTTGCTTTTTGCTTTTAAGCACTTTTGATAGTGTCGCTCAAAAGAAAGATCAGAAAAGCAAAAATGCACCTGCAGCTCCACCAGCAGCAGACGCAAAAAAACCAGATGCAAAAAAAGAACCAAAACCGTACAAAAAAGTAATTGACTCTACAGCGGTTACTCAAAAAGGTTTAATTGACGTTCATAAAGTAGCGGACAAATATTTATTTGAAATTTCTGAATCATTAATCGGAAAAGAAATAATGACGATAACCCGATATTCTAAAACGCCAGCTGGTGGTGGAATTTTTGGAGGTGAAGAAATTAATAGACAAGTAGTTCGTTTTGAAAAAGGAATGAACAACACCATTTTATTACGTTCAATTACTTATGTAATTATGACTCCAGATGAGAACAAACCAATTACTAAATCAGTAAAAAATTCAAGTGCCGATCCAATTATCGGTATTTATGATGTTTTAGCGTATAAAAAAGACGAATCAGGAAAAAACAATGTTGCTAGTGTTATTGATATGACACCGGCTTTCGATTCTGATTTACAAACGTTTTCTTTGAATTCAATTAACAAGCAAATGTTAAGTATTCAGGCGTTTCAAAAAGACAAATCGTTTATTCAATTTGTAAAAAGTTTTCCAATCAATACGGAAATTAGAACTACCAAAACGTTTACAACTGTAGCGCCTCAAATTTCAAGATCTCCAATGCCTAAAATAGGTACTGATTTCCCTGCGGCTCTTGACGCTGGAGTAGTTACTATGGAATTAAATACGTCTTTTATTTTATTACCAGAAAACCCAATGCGTAAAAGAACATTCGATAAAAGAGTGGGGTATTTTGCCAATGGATACGATGTTTTTGAAGAAGATTCTCAAAAAGCAGATACAGATGTTTTTGCCGTAAGATGGCGTTTAGAACCAAAAAATGAAGAAGATGCTCAAAAACAAAAAAATGGCGAATTAATTGAACCTAAGAAACCAATTGTTTATTATTTAGATCCTGCAACACCAGATAAATGGAAACCATTCATCAAGCAAGGAATAGATGATTGGCAAGCTGCATTTGAATTTGCAGGTTGGAAAAATGCCATTCGTGGTGAATATTGGCCAGAAAACGATCCAACAATGAGTTTAGAGGATGCCCGTTTTTCTGTATTGAGATATTTTGCAGCCGAAATTCAAAATGCATACGGACCTAATGTACATGACCCAAGAACAGGTGAAATTATGGAAAGTCATATTGGTTGGTACCATAATATTATGAGTTTATTACGCGATTGGTATTTAATTCAAACAGCGGCGGTAGATCCAAATGCAAGACATAAAAAATTAGACGACAAATTAATGGGCGAATTAATTCGTTTTGTGGCGGCTCACGAAGTTGGTCATACACTTGGATTACGTCATAATATGGGAGCAAGTAATGCTACTCCAGTAGAAATGTTAAGAAATCCTGAGTTCCAAAAGAAAAACGGACATACTTCCTCTATTATGGATTATGCACGTTTCAACTATGTAGCACAACCAGAAGATAATGTAAAAGATTTGTTTCCAAGAATTGGAGATTATGACAAATGGGCAATCAAATGGGGGTATTCTTATTTTAAAGATGCTGCCGATGAAAAAGTGGAAAAAGCATTGTTAAATGAAATGACTAAAGATGCTTATAAAAATAGAAGACTTTGGTTTGGTACGGAAACAAATCCTTACGATCCAAGATATCAAACAGAAGATTTAGGAGATAATTCTATGAAAGCGTCAGCTTATGGAATTAAAAATTTGAAAAGAATTTTACCTAATCTAACAGAATGGAGCAAAGAAAACGGTGAAGACTATTCAGAATTAGAAGGTTTATATAATTCGTTAGTTGGACAGTTTAGAAGATATATGGGACATGTAACTAAAAACGTAGGTGGGGTGTATGAAAATCCAAAAACCTATGATATGGCTGGAAATGCTTACGAAGTTACACCTTCTGCTATTCAAAATGAAGCAGTTGCATTTTTAAACGAGCAATTGTTTAAAACACCAACTTGGTTATTAAATCAAGATATTATTTCTAAAATAAAAGGTGATGTTGGTGTGGATGCCATTAAGAGTATGCAAGATGCAACATTGTCAAGTTTATTATCTAACGATAGATTGGTTCGATTAATTGAAACATCTTCTTTAAATAAAGCCAATTATTCAGTTGATGAATTAATTTCAGATTTAAGAAGAGGTATTTTCTCAGAATTAAAATCGAATGCTGCTATTGATATCTACAGAAGAAATCTTCAAAAAGTATTTGTAAGTAGAGTTATTGATGTTGCTTTAGCTGATAAAACGGCTACTGGAAATTTTGATGGAAAAAGAATTAGTGTTTTAGATACCGATATTCCTTCTATTGCTAAAGGTCAATTGGTGGAATTAAAAGGTCAATTGAAAAAAGCAAGCGCTGTTTCTACAGATCGATTAACTAAATTTCACTTAAATGATTTGGTTGCACGTATTGAAAATGCTATGAAACCAAAGCAATAAATTTCGACCTGTTAAACTTTTAAACTCGACCTGTTAAGTTATTCAACTCGACAGGTCGAATTTTTTTATCTAATTGGTTAGTCTTCTTTTTGTCCCATCATCATTAAATAGGCCTTTAAAAACCCATCAATTTCACCGTTTAAGACGGCTTCAGAATCGGAGGTTTCAAATCCAGAACGCACATCTTTAATTAGTTTATACGGATGTAAAACGTAATTTCTAATTTGCGAACCCCATTCAATTTTCATTTTACCTGCTTCAATGTCGTCCCGTTGCGCCAATTGTTTCTTCAACTCAATTTCGTATAATTGCGATTTTAACATTTGTAATGCACGCGACCTGTTGTCGTGTTGCGAACGCGTTTCGGAACATTGAATCTGAATTCCTGAAGGTTTGTGATATAATTGAACCTTAGTTTCTACTTTATTTACATTTTGACCACCAGCTCCACTTGAACGTGCTGTGGTAATTTCAATATCTGCAGGATTAATTTCAATTTCAATAGTATCATCCACTAACGGATACACATATACGGAAGCAAATGAAGTATGTCGCTTGGCATTACTATCAAAAGGTGAAATTCGTACCAAACGATGCACGCCATTTTCTCCTTTTAAATAACCAAAAGCAAAATCGCCTTCAATTTCTAATGTAACGGTTTTTATACCTGCAGCATCGCCTTCTTGATAATTCAGTTCTTTAACTTTATACCCTTGTTTTTCAGCCCACATTAAGTACATTCGCATCATCATGCTTGCCCAATCGCAACTTTCAGTTCCACCTGCACCAGCGGTAATTTGAAGTACAGCACTTAAATTATCACCTTCTTCCGAAAGCATATTTCTAAATTCTAAATCTTCAATATGGGTAATTGTTTTCTCAAAAATAGCATCTAATTCTTCTTCAGAAACGGCGTCTTCTTTATAAAAATCATACGTCAGTTGCAATTCTTCAGCTAAATCTTCACAAAGCGTGTAGTCGTCTACCCATTTCTTTTTCGAACGTAAATTTCGTACTACAATTTCTGCTTGTTTGGCATTGTTCCAAAAGTCGGGAGCAAATGTTTTTTCTTCTTCGTTAGTTATTTCTACAAGCTTGGCATCAACGTCAAAGATACCTCCTTAACGCACCAAGGCGATTAATAATGTCTTTTATTTGTTCGGTATTTACCATTTTATTTGTAATTTTACAGAACAAAAATAGACTATTTATACGATTTATGGAAATTAATTTATTCAGCGATACGGTTACCAAGCCCACTCCAGAAATGTTACAATATATGTTTAACGCGAAAGTGGGTGATGATGTTTTTAAACAAGATCCGACAGTTAATGAATTGGAAGCCTCTTTAGCTGATTTAT
Organism: Flavobacterium sp.; assembly: GCA_041303115.1. Lineage (GTDB taxonomy): Bacteria > Bacteroidota > Bacteroidia > Flavobacteriales > Flavobacteriaceae > Flavobacterium. The sequence goes on along the minus strand of JBFYPW010000016.1, from coordinate 9,106 downwards.
TTGGCAAAGAAGCCGCTTTGTTTTTTCCTTCCGGAACGATGGCAAATCAAACCGCTATAAAATTACACACCAATCCGGGTGACGAATTAATTTGTGATAAATGGGGACACGTTTTTTTATACGAAGCGGGTGGAGTAGCTTTTAACAGCGGTGTTTCGTGTAATTTAATTGACGGAAACCGTGGAATGATTACCGCCGAACAAGTAGAAAACGCTATAAATGATCCTGAGTTTTATCACGCACCAATGACGAAATTAGTTTGTGTAGAAAACACAACAAATAAAGGCGGCGGCGCTTGTTATGATATAGAAGAATTAAAGAAAATAAAAGAAGTTTGCACGAAACATAATTTAAAATTTCATTTAGACGGCGCCCGACTTTGGAATGCTTTAGTTGCAAAAAAGCAACATCCAAAACTGTATGGCGAATTGTTTGATACCATCTCAGTATGTTTATCTAAAGGTTTAGGTGCGCCAGTTGGGTCGGTTTTGTTAGGCACAAAAGAAGATATGAAACGCGCGCTTCGAATTCGTAAAATATTTGGTGGCGGTATGCGTCAAGCGGGTTATTTGGCAGCGGCTGGAATGTATGCGTTACAAAATAATATTTCTCGCTTAGAAGAAGATCATAAAAAAGCTAAAGAATTAGGAAGTGTTTTAGAAACGCTACCTTTTGTTTATAAAGTAGAGCCAATTGAAACCAATATTGTAATTTTTAAACTAAAAAGCAATGTCAATGAAACGCAATTTATTGATAAACTTAAAGATAAAAACATCAATATCAGCAATATGGGGCAAGGCAAATTACGAATGGTTACTCACTTGGATTACAAACAAGTAATGCACGATTATGTGATGGAAACGTTGAGTAAAATTAGTTTATAGATAGGTACGCTGATTTTACAGATTTTGTCGATTTACACAAATTAATATTACTAAATCTGTTCAATCCGCTAAATCGGTGTTGCCATCATTTTAAATCTCAATTTCCAAAGCAAAACAATTTATTCCTTCTTTAGTAATTAAGAATGAATTTTCTGTGTGATGAATTTCAATGGAATCATTATAATTTAATTCTTGTAAGTAGTTTAAATTTAATCCTTTAATTGAATTACTTAATACCATTTCTAAGTTTGCAACATCCAAACACCATTCCAAATATTTTACATTATTGGCGTGATTTACAATATCAATATCCGATAAAAGAATTTTTCTTCCGTTTTTCTGTGTAAATACTTCTGGAATTGTTATTTTGTGAATAGGTTGTGAAATACTATCTATATCATATTTTTCAAAATGCGTATGGGGTAACGCTAAATTATCTGGTCGTCTTGTAGTAGTATTTATTACCACCCAAAAAGTTTCGCAACCTATTAGTTTTTCTTCATTCAAATACATTTCTAAACAACGAATGGAGCGCGAATTTTCTAAGGTTTTAATCCAGGTTTTAATGGTGATAACATCTTTCCATTTTGGTAATTTAGATATTTCAATTCGCATTCTACTCAACACCCAAGCTTGTTGATGTTGTTGCATGTCTAAATAGCTAATTCCTCCTAAGTCGGCATGAATACCCGCAACTATTTGAAATAAATTACAAATTTCGGTATGCTTTAAAAAGCCGTTAGGGTAGCAATGTTGAAAACCAATTTCAAAATTTTGTTTGTAAATAGAGGTGAAGTCTTTAGAAATTGGCATAATTAAATTTTAACGAATTTATAACGTAATAAATTTGAACCCAAAATTGAAGTTGACTGAATTCGAATTGTTAAAATATTTTTTATACTCATCAGATGTTTGTACATCAAGAATGTATCTATTGTAGCCTACATTTGAAAAAATAACAACATCATTACTTAACTTATAATTTAAATCGACTCCAAGTCCAATTCTGTACCCATATTGACTTCCGTAAAATTTAGCACCATTTTTTTGTCTTATTTGCAAAAATCCGGCAGTTAAATCTGGAGATAAAACAAAACGTTTTGAAATTTTAATATCATTTAAAACAGAAATATAAGCAGAATTAATATTTGATTTTTTAATATTACCACCAATAGTTATGTCAGATACATTTATACTACTCTTTTCTAACGTTCCACCAAATTTTATATTTCTGTATTGAAATACATACAAGCTAATATTTACTCCCAAACTTGGGTTTTTGTGACCTTTGGCTAAATAGTTGTTTCCAAAAAATAGATTTGAAGTTCCAGTAACATTAATATCAGCAATAATTTTTAAATCTTTTTCTGTTTTATCTTCTTGTTTCTGAGACCAAGCAGTTGCTATCAAAAATAAAAACACAATTTGCGTTAAACACTTCATAATTAATAATTTAGAGTATAATTAATTTGATTAGAATTGTTTATCACAATATTTTCATCTTGAATCATGGTAGTGTTCGTAGTATAATTAAACACGGTATATCTCAAAATTATTGTTTGATTTTTTTTCACAAGTCTATTAAAATCTATAAAATCCAATTGATTTTCTATTGGATTAAAATATACAAGCTCATTTGGCAAAACACCAATAAATTCAACTTTTCTAAGTTCATTTGAAGGATTTACATTATTTGGATTAACATTTAAAGTTGCCAAATCTGAGTTTTTATATAAAACAGAAGTAGGTAAAACAAGTTCAAAATTTATAAAATTGGAGTTTTGAATATTTCTAAATTGCTTTCTGTTTAAATTATTTGAATCTGAATTGGTTTCAACAATAATTTCAGAAAAATTATTATTTGGTTTTGGAATCACTATAGTGTATTCTCCCATACTATTTGTAATTGCTTTTCCAATATTGTTTTCTTCAGATGGTACATAAAATAAAAACGGAAAACCATAGGATTCACGCGTAACAAATAAATTAATTTCTTTATTTTCAATAGGATTATTATCGCTATCAACCACTTTACCTTTAATAACTATTTTTGTTCCTCCGACGTATTCAATACCACAAGAGGACAAAATAAAAACCAATAAGATTACTATTTTTTTTATTTTTTTATTTCAAAAATAATTAAAATTAGATTTTCACCCCTTAAATTAGTGTTAATTTATCAATATCATTAATAATGGTATCTATTTTAGTTTCATAATCAAACCAAACAGCATTTTCAGTGCGCTTAAACCAAGTCATTTGTCGTTTTGCAAATCGGCGTGTATTTTGTTTGATTAGTGCTGCAGCAAATTCAAGCGTGCTTTTCCCTTCTAAATAATCAAATAATTCTCTGTATCCAACGGTTTGTAAGGCATTTCGTTCCTTATGAGGAAGTAATTGTTTTACTTCTTCCACCAAACCTGCTTCAAACATTAGGTCTACTCGTTGGTTAATTCGGTCGTACATAATTTCCCTATCCGATTCTAAACCAATGATTATTGGAGTGAAGTTACGTTCGTTTTTACGTTTGCCAATAAAGCTAGAATAAGGTAGACCGCTTCCAATACAAACCTCTACAAAACGTTTCATTCGTTGCGGATTTTGTAAGGTTTGCGGATTTTCTTTTTCCAGTTTATTATAATAATTGGGATCTAATTCTTGTAATTTATGCTGTAAAAATTCAATACCTAATGCATCAAATTTAGAATTTATTTCTGTACGAACACCATCCTCAATATCTGGAAATTCATCGAAACCTTTTAAAACGGCATCTACATACAAACCAGAACCGCCCACCATAATTTGGATGTTGTTTTTAGCGAAAAGTTCATCTAATTTTTCAAGCGCTTCTTTTTCAAAATCACCTACGGAATAGTTGTCAAAAATCGATTTATTTTGAATAAAATGATGAGGTGCTGAAGCTAATTCATCCTCAGAGGGAACTGCAGTTCCAATATACATTTCTTTAAAAAATTGCCGACTATCGCACGAAATGATTTCGCAACCAAAATGTTGTGCCAAAGCAATACTCAAGGAAGTCTTTCCTATAGCTGTGGGCCCGATAATAGTAATGAGATAGTTCAATTTAAAAAAAAAATATTTTTATCTAAACATATCCATTCCTGGAATACTTGGCATTCCTGATTGTGCTACTGCTGCCATTTCGGCTTCGTTTACGTTAGTAGCTTTTGTAATGGCTTTGTTTAAAACGGTAACTAAATAATCTTCCAACATTTCTTTGTCCTGCAATAATTCATCGGAAATTTTGAAGTTTTTAATTTCTCTGTTGGCTGTTAAAGTTACTTGTAATAAACCGTCGTTACTTTGTTCGTCTACTAAAACGCTGTTTAATCGGGTTTTAGTTTCTTCCATTTTTTGTTGGGTTTCTTTTAACTTACCCATCATTCCCATTAAGTCCATTTTGTATCTGTTTTATTTATGTTTTATTGTTTTTATTTGTTATTTAAACTTTGTATTATTTTTCTAAGTTGATTTAAAATTTTCGGAATATGTGTTTGATCAAAATTAATTTCAAATTTTAAGGTATTTCCCATTCCAGCACTATCCATAACACTGCATTCTGCATTCATATGGCCAAATCCGTCACCAATTACTTTAATTGAAATTTGTTCTTCTAACGTATTAAAAGTTGCAATTCCATTAAGTTTACTATAAAGTTGTTCTAATTCTTTTTCGAAATTAATAAAATCTACAGTATTTATATCTGCTTTAAATCTTCCAGAAAATGCACCAGCCTTTACTGTTACAATTACTTGAATCCAAAAATAATTTATATCAAAATCAATATTTAAATTTTGAGATTCCAATAAATTTATTTTTATTAAGTTACCTCCTTCAGATATTTCGAAATTTAAGTCGTTATCTTCTATCATTTTACAATTCCTTTATAAACGTACAACGTTTCTTATGATATTCTGGATCAAAATTTTTCCATAAATTATGAATCGCGTGATTGTCTTCTAATTCTGGAGTTCGCATACAGTTTTCTACACCTATTTTTTTAAAACTGATGTGGTTTTCATTAAATAGAATAGCAGTTACGCCTTTACTTTGGTATTCGGGTAATACACCAATTAAATAAAACACGGCGGTTTTACATTTGTTTTTTGCTTTTAATAAATGTAAGAATCCTGTTGGAAATAGTTTGCCTTTTGATTTTTGTAGGGCTTCAGAAAAATCAGGCATTACAATACTAAAAGCTACCATTTTACCTTCTTTATCCATCACAAATTTTATAAATTCAGGATTGATAAACGAAATGTATTTCTTTTTAAAATATTCAATTTGAATATCGTTAATGGGTACAAACGATTGCAAAGTGGCATAACTACCATTGAATAATGTAAACATTTTGTCTACATACGGCATAATGTCTTTGGTTTTTGTAAAATTCAAATGGGTTAAATCGTATCTTTTTTCAATCATATCGGCTACGCGTTGAAAATTTGTAGCATCAATGTTTGAAAAAGGAAATTTACTCTCTAAATATACTTTCTCTTTCACAAAGCCCAATTGCTCAAAATGGGTCGCATAATATGGAAAATTATACCACGTAATCATTAAACCTCTTTCTTCAAAACCATCAATTAAACAGCCTACTTTGTCCAAATTTGAAAACCCCATAGGACCTTCAATATTATCTAAATGATGTTCCTTTCCAAAAGCAATTACTTTATCTAAAAGTGCTTTCGTAACTTCAATATCATCAATAACATCAAACCAACCAAAACGCACTTTCTTTTTACCTAAAATGTTCACTTCATCCCAATTGATAATCGCAACCACACGACCAACAATTTTATTGTTTTTGTAAGCCAAATAAAAATGAGTATCTGCGGTTTTAAAAACGGGATTTTTGGTTTTATCAAAGCTATCTAATTCTTCTTGAATTATTGGTGGCACCCAATATTTGTTATCTTTGTACAACTCAAAAGGAAATTTAATAAATTCCTTCAATTCTTTTTTCGAGAAAATTTCTTTTACTTCTATCATTAGTCTACACCGTCTTTTCTTTTGTTTTTGGCTGCCTTTTTATCCATTTTCTTATCCATTTTACTTCTTGTGCCAGGTTTGTCCATTTTTACTTCTTTGTAATTTTTAGTAAAACGCCAAGTGAAACCAACACCTCCATAAAATATCCCTGGAGTATTTTTTATACTGGTACCAATGGATGCATCAAATTGCATATCTTTTTTATGCAAATAAGCAGCACCTAATCTGAAAATGCCATCACTATAATATTTACCATTGTATCCTTGATTCTCAAGAAAAACTGACAAATTTTGATTGATTCCGTGCGTTACGGTTAAAATATAATCGATACTGGCAAAATCTGTACCTATTTTGTTATAAATTAAGTTGGTAACTAAAACCGTTCTTTCGCCAAAATGATTTTGAGCAATAGCCATAACTTTAGGACTAAATTTTCCTTCAACTACTGAAGTATTCGCAAACAAATTATTTTCAGAAAAGTTCAAATTGGCACCTGCATAAGCAGAAAATGCAGGAATAAATTGTTTCCATTTGAAACGATGATTGGCTTTCCAACTGTATACACTTGGTTTTTCAGGACCATTTTTAAAAGGGTCATAAATTAAATATTTCGCACCAAAAGTGGTTTGTCGTAAGGCACTTCTGCTTGAAGTAACATCGTATTGAACATACGAATCTTTTTGATATTGAAGTTCTGCAATAAGTTCTAATTCTTCCTTAAATAATCCCCAACGTAAGGCTAAATCGGCAAAATACCCTTTTGCGCTATAGTTCAGTTTATCGTGATTTTCAGAAATGTAATTTACACCAGTTTCTGTTTGAATGACACTTTTACCAACAGAAAATGCCATCATAGATTTTCCAGGACGGTTAGAATTTACTTCATCCGTATATTGTGCATTCGCAATTGATGTTAGCAATATTGTTGCTATACAAACAACTTTTGTAGGAAACTTCATAAAGATTATTTTAAAATTCAAATGTAAATATTTTATCATAATTTTAAGTATTAGATTTGATATATTCCTTATTTTTGACAAAAAAAAATACAATTATGGATACAGCAAGTGTGCCGGGATTTATTAGAACCATATTCTATATCATTTTGTTTTATTATTTATTTAAGTTCGCAATGCGATTGTTAGCACCGTATTTGATGCAAAAAGTGGCGAAAAAAGCAGAAGAACATATTAAAAAGCAGTTTGAACAACAGCAACAAAACTATCAATCCACATCGGAAAACAAACAAGAAGTTCCCAAAAAAGAAAAAAAAGTAGTTGGTGATTACATCGATTATGAAGAAGTTGAATAATTTTCTCCGTTAACGCGGAGATTTTTTTATTTTTGTAGGATATTAATTTTAAGAAGTAACATGAAGAAATTAGAAAAATTTGCACCCCATATATATGCCATTTTTGGTTTTATAGTAATTGCTATTATTTATTTTTATCCGGTGTTGGCTGGAAAACAAATAATGCAATCGGATATTGCACAATATACCGGAATGGCAAAAGAGCAAAACGACTTTAGAAATGAATTTCATGAAGAGCCGTATTGGACAAATAGTGCGTTTGGTGGTATGCCAACGTATCAATTAGGTGCAAAATATCCTCATAATTACATTAAAAGTTTAGACAGTGCCTTACGATTTTTACCTCGCCCTGCCGATTATTTATTTTTATATTTCTTAGGTTTTTATTTGTTATTAATGAGTTTAAAAATCAAACCGTTACAAGCGTTTTTTGGTGCTTTAGCTTTTGGTTTTTCTACGTATTTGATTATTATTTTAGGAGTAGGGCATAATGCAAAAGCACACGCAATTGCTTATATTCCAATGGTTTTAGCTGGAATTATCTTTGTTTTTAGTAGACGATATTTGATTGGTGGGATTGTAACGATGCTTGCTGCTGGATTAGAAATTCAGGCGAATCACTTCCAAATGACGTATTACTTCTTGTTCTTATTTGCTTTTGTAATTGGATTTTATATTTACGAAATTGTTAAAGAAAAAGATTTCAAACATTTATATAAATCATTCGCAATTTTAGGTTTAGGCGCTATTTTGGCTATTGGTGCCAATGCAACAAATTTATTAGCCACTGCCGAATACGCTAAGTATTCAACCAGAAGTAATAGTAATTTAACGTTTGATGAAAACGGCAAAAAGAAAACCGATACCAATGCGATGAGTTACGACTATATTACGCAATATAGTTACGGCGTGGCTGAAAGTTTAAACTTAATTGCCCCTAAGTTATTTGGTGGATCAAACGCTGAAGATTTGGGAGATACCTCTTCTATGTATCAATTTATTGTAGGACAAAATGTTCCTGAAACAGAAGCTAGAGATTTAGTAAAACATATGCCAACATATTGGGGCGATCAGCCTATTGTAGCCGCTCCAGCATATATAGGAATTGTCGTATTTTTCTTAGCTATTTTGGCACTGTTTTTAGAAAAACGAAAAATTAAATATGCTTTAGCCGGCGCAATTGTGCTATCCTTATTGCTTTCATATGGTAAAAATCTTTCTGTAGTTACAGACTTCTTTATTAATTATATGCCAATGTATAATAAATTTAGAGCGGTTTCTTCGATTCAAGTAATATTAGAATTATGTATGCCAGTTTTAGCTATTTTAGGTTTGTCGGCATTTTTAAATGCTGATGAAGCTGAACGAAAAAAACCTTTATTATATTCAGTAGGGATTGTTGGTGGTATTTTAATCGTATTGTTTTTAGGAAATGGTATGTTTGATTTTACTTGCGAAAACGATAAAATGTACGCCCAACAATACGGTCCTGAATTTATGAAAGTATTAAAAGAAGACAGGGCGAATATGTATATGTCTACCATTTATCGTTCATTAGGATTTTTAGCAGTAGCATTTGGAATATTATTTTTCTATACGAAAAAAACGTTTTCACACTTAACTACAGTTATATTGATTGGATTCGTGATGGTGTTAGATTTATTTATAGTTGCAAAAAACTACGTTAAAGCCGATGATTTTGTTTCGAAAAGTCAAATAGAACGACCTTTTGGCGAACCTACTGAAGCGGATGCTATTATATTAGAAGACACCACTCATTTTAGAGTTTTTGATGTGGATGGAAATATGAACAGTGCAAGAACGTCTTTTTATCATCAATCTATTGGAGGATATCACGCGGCCAAACCAAAGAAAATGCAAGAACTATTCGATTATC
>JBFYPW010000015.1:0-24519 GCA_041303115.1 Flavobacterium sp. | reverse complement strand
GTTTGAACATATTTAAAAAAATACTTTTTTTTTTAATATGTAAAGTTTCTATTAAATAACAAAAAAAGTAGAATAGATGCTAAATTTGTTTTTTTTAAATTTAACATTAAAATTCAAATAGGTTTGTTGTGTTTTTTTAATTTACTATGCTATGATTAACCTTCAACAATTAGATGAAGCGTTAAAATTGATTTTAGCAATTAGAGCTCAATTAGAAAAAGAACTCCAGCAGAATAATTCTGAAGAAATTTATATATGTATTCAAAATAAAATTTCTCCTAACACCTTTTGGGCTCTTCAAAATTATTATAAAGATTATTATAATATTAACTTAGAATGGAAAGATTTAAAAGTTATGAGTTTAGAAAAATTAAACTCAATAAATTATGAAAATCTCAGATTATATAGAGGATTTGGTGTGATATCTGAAATTAAGTTAAGTAAACTTCTGGAATCATATACAAATATTTTTGAAGAACAATTGGATAATTTTTCCTATAAAATATTGTAAACTATATAATTATGAAACATAGAAATGTAAAAGAAGTTGTAGAATATTTGTTAATAAAAAAGAATAATTTCATTATGAAAGAAGAAGAAAAATATTTTTAAACGAACTTCTAGATTTACTTAATTTATCAAATAATTATAGTAAAATAGAAACTGTTGTTGAGTGTAATTGTGAACTTGATAAATTAACAATTGAGAAAGAGATTGAATTAAATAAATGTCGAACTCTTAAAATGAATGATTTTTTACTAGAAATGCTACTGAAAGACAATCAGTTAGACTCAAAAAAAAGAGGACAAATCCTTGAAAAATTGGACTTGTCCTCTTTGGTGGAGTCGGAGAGAATCGAACTCTCGTCCAAACAAGCCATCAAAAAGCGTTCTACATGTTTAGTTTTTGTTTAGATTTTCGACAAAATAGCTTGGCCAAAAACAGCCACTATTTGCTTAACTTTATGAATGTCAGAGCGGATTTAAAGTTTTACCATTCCTAGGTTTATTTTTACCATTCCTCTAAACCAACCGCCACAAACCAAGGCTTTTGAGAGAAATCCAGCTTCCCAACCTGGTTGGGACATGGCATTATCGTACTATAATTCGGATTATGCAGCTAAAGCGTAAGTATTTTCGCCGTTTAAAAAGTGTGTATCATTGATATTTACGAGCCAAAAATACAATGCTCGACATGCTTACTAATTAGTGCCACTTGCTGTCAAAACCAGTCGACCCCGTATTTTTTAATTTTGTTACAATTAATTACGCAACTTTAAATTAAATGGATGGCAAAATTACAATAAATTTTTCAAGCAGAAAAGTTTTATACTCAAAATCAAAAATGTTATATTTGTAAAGTAATACAAGCAATTTGTGTTAAAAAAACATTCAAAAAGCCCTAAACCTAAATAAAATGAAATTCGGAATTATTAAAGAAAGAAAATCACCACCAGATAGAAGAGTTGTGTTTTCACCTTCAGAACTTTTAGTTGTAAAAAAACAGTTTCCAAATGCTGACTTTAAAGTAGAAAGTTCAGATATTCGTGTCTTTACAGATGAAGAATATACCGAAAAAGGGTTTGAAGTTTCAGAAAATATGGACGATTGTGACGTGTTACTTGGTGTAAAAGAAGTACCTGTTGAAGCATTAATCCCAAATAAAAAATATTTTTTCTTTTCTCATACGATTAAAAAACAAGCTTATAATAGAAAATTATTGCAAGCGTGTATAGATAAAAATATCGAGTTATATGACCACGAAACAGTTGTAAATGAAAAAAATACGCGACTAATAGGTTTTGGAAGGTATGCTGGAATTGTAGGTGCGTACAATGGAATTAGAGCATTCGGATTAAAATTTGAGATTTTTTCATTACCAAAAGCAGAAACATTAGCCAATCAAGACGCTTTGATTTCGCAACTTAAGAAACCTTTTTTACCACCAATAAAAATTGTATTAACAGGAAAAGGCAAAGTGGCTTTTGGTGCCAAAGAAATGTTAGATGGCATGAAAATCAAAGAAGTTTCTGTAGCAGATTACTTATCAAAAACCTATACTTATCCTGTGTATACGATGATTGATGTTCAGGATTATAATAAACATAAGCAAGATGTTATTTTTGACAAGTCTGAATTTTATTCAAATCCAGAACATTTTATCTCTAATTTTGAGCGTTTTACAAAAGTTTCTGATATTTTTATGGCAGGACATTTTTATGGAAATGGTGCGCCAGAAATTTTAACACAAGATATGTTAGCCGCTCCAAATTGTAAAATTAAAGTGGTTGCTGATATTTCTTGTGATATCGCAGGACCTATTGCTTGTACGTTGCGAGCTAGTACTATTGAAAATCCATGTTATGGCTATTTACCTAGTGAACATAAAGAAGTAGATATGTTTCATCCAAGTGCTATTGTAGTAATGGCAGTAGATAATTTGCCTTGTGAATTACCAAAAGATGCTAGTGAAGGTTTTGGTGAAATGTTTTTAGAACATGTTATTCCAGCTTTTTTTAATGAGGATACTTCTGGAGTTTTGGGTAGAGCAAAAATTACCGAAAACGGAAAACTAACCCCACGATTTGCGTATTTACAAGATTATTTAGATAACCAATACTAGTTTTTTTATCGCTACATCAATTATCTTTTGACAACGACTTTTAAAAGAAACTATACAAAAACACAACTATAACGTTTTCGTTAAAAATTATTTTCTGATTTTATAATTAATGACATAATATTTTGTTATTTAGCAATTAACTAATTAAAAAACTATTAATATAATAAACTACTACTATGAACTCAGAAAATAAACAAACAAATTGGGCGCAATTTATTCCTCTAGTAACCGTATTTTTCTTTTGGGGATTTGTTGCAGCAAGTAATGATATTTTAATTCCCGTATTTAAAAAAACGTTTGACTTAACACAATTGCAAAGTCAATTAGTATCCTTAGCATTTTATATTGCTTATACTGTTGGTTCATTATTGTACTTACTAATTTCTTATCTTACTAAAGGCGATTTAATTAATAGAATAGGGTATAAAAATTCGTTAGCATTAGGTTTATTAATTTCAGCAATTGGTACTTTATTATTTTACCCTGCTGCAAATACAGGTTCGTTTCCTTTAATGTTATCTGGATTATTTACTGTTGCACTAGGTTTTTCATTGCAACAAACGGTCGCAAATCCTTTAGCAATTGCTCTAGGTCCTATAACCACAGGATCTCAAAGATTAACTTTAGCAGGAGGAATTAATAATTTAGGAACAACAATTGGTCCACTTATTGTAAGTTTTGCCATTTTTGGATCTTCTGCTTCATCGGATACTAATATGAGTATTGAAAGTGTTAAAATTCCATATCTAATTTTAGGAGCTGCTTTTTTACTAGTAGCTGTATTTTTAAAATTTTCATCTTTACCGGATAAACCTCAAGCAATTGTTGAGTCTGAATCTGAAGCGGCAACAGTAAGAAGTTCTGCATTAAAATATCCGCAATTGGTTTTAGGGATGATAGCAATTTTTGTGTATGTTGGTGTAGAAGTTTCTACTGCTAGTAACTTACCAGCGTATATGGAAAAGAATTTAGGTTTTTTAACTCAAGATGTTGCACCTTATATTTCGTTATATTGGGCAAGTTTAATGATTGGAAGATGGACTGGAGCAGTTGAAGCCTTTACAGACAAAATGAGTTTACAAAAAATATTACGTTTCATTGCACCTTATCTAGCTTTTGGAGTGTTTTTATTTGTAAATGCTATTGCTAAACATGATTTAACTCCATTTTATGTTTATGCATTAATTATCTTAGTTTTAATTGCAGCCGATATGGCTAGTAAAGGAAATCCAGCACGAATGCTTTTGATTTTTTCTGCTTTAGGAATAGTTGCTTTATTAGTTGGAATGACTACCGATGGAATGGTAAGTGTATACGCTTTTACAAGTGTAGGATTGTTCTGTAGTACGTTATGGCCATGTATTTTTACTCTAGCCGTTAGCGGACTTGGAAAACATACTAGTCAAGGAAGTAGTTTTTTAATTATGATGATTATGGGTGGTGGATTTGTAAGTTTGCTACAAGGATATGTTGCAGACGAAACAACTATTCAAACTAGTTATATTGTAGGTGTTTTATGTTTTGCCTATTTAGCATTTTATGCATGGAAAGTAAGTGCAATATTAAAAAATCAAGGAATTAATTTCGATAAAAAAATATCAGGAGGGCATTAAAAACGCTTCATTCTTAACATAAAAAAAGTCCGTCAGAAATACTCTGACGGACTTTTTTATTGGTATTTAAATTACTTCCAATCTATCTTTCTTGAAAAATACATTACGGCGGCTAAAATGGCAAATAAACCAATACTTCCAACTAATAACGCATAATCTTCTAGTTGTATGATTACGAAGATAAACGAATATAAAACACTAAGTGAAATCCCAATAAAAGTAGGAAATTTTTTGTTTTTTAATATTGATATGGAATACAAAGAAATTAATGCAATTACAGCAATAGCAGCTATAATGTAAGCCAACGAAAAACTACTGTGTTCCGTAATAGAAATCAATAACGTGTAGAACATAATTAACGCAATTCCAATCATAGAATATTGAAAAATATGAATGTTTATTTTACTTATTGATTGAATCAAAAAGAAAATTAAAAACGTTAATCCAATCACCAAAAAGCCATATTTGCTGGCACGTTCATTTTGTTGGTATTCGTCAACTGGTGTGATGAAATCGGTAGCAAAAGCATAGTTTGATAATTCAGGTAAATTTTCAAAATATTGTTGTGCAAACGGTCTGTTAAAATGTAATATTTTCCAATTTGCTTTAAATCCATTAGCATTGATTTCTCGCGAAGTAGGAGAGAAGTTTCCATTAAAATTTGGCGATTTCCAATCTGAAGTCATTTTTGATTCGGTTGTTTTTCCGATAGGTACGATTTTTATTTGTTTACTACCATTAAAAGCAATATTAAAACTAAATTGTGTTGCATTGGCAATCGATTTATAATCGAAAGTTGTGGACTCTAAAGTTTGAATACTGTCATTGCTTTCAGAATTTCCAGGTTCAAATTTAAAACTTTGGTTAGCAAATTTTATTTTCACTTCATCTTTCAAACTTTTTAAATTGGTTGTTCTAATGATAATTTTCGCTTGATTCCAATATACATTCGCATCAGGAATATTTCGTATTTGAAAATTAGGTTGCGAATACGAACCAGTGAAGTTCATTTTAGATGAAAACACATTCGATTTAAAAATGCCTCGCTCTAAAGGTTTTTCCATAGTTGCCGTAACAGAATTATTCAATTCATCTGGAAAGAAATAAGCATAATTCGATTTTCCTGAAACTGGATTTTTATAAGGAATTTTTAAAATTGGTCCGTAAATATAAACGCCGCCACCCCATTTTGAAGTAGTTTCCGAAACGACTTCTTTTTGTCGGATACTTCGCTCTGTAATTAAATCCTGTACAAAGAAAAGCGGAATTAATAATACAAATGTTAGCAAGCCAACCATCATCATTTTTGCGGTTGACGATTGAAAAAATGATTTGTTTTCTGTTTGATCTGGTGTTTTGATGTTGAATTCCATAATTTTAATTTTAGGTTACTGTTTTAAATTGTTATTGATTTTTGATATTGAAATTGTCTTTGTTTTGTTTCCAATAATAAAATAGGATATAACTAATCAATATTATTGTTCCAAATTGTAGCGTGTAAATAATGGTTTCGAAACTAAAAAGGGCATAAATTGAAGTATAAGCTAATTGTATAGGTTTGGAAATAATATCCCAGCTGTTGAAACGTAAAACTCTTCCCAAGTAAATTCCAAAGGCTGATAAATAGCTAATTATTAGAATGAAAATATTCCCTTTTGTATTACCGTATTTTGCAATTACTAACTGACGAATAGTATGAATTGAGAGCAAACCAACATAAAATCCAACAAAACAAAAACTAGATATAATGAGCATATCTAAACTAAATTGAAAAGTAGTTTTGAAATGTAAATGGGTGAAATCAGTTAGAATATAAAAGCTATTCGGTATAAATAATAGCCAAACTAATCCGTATAAGCTATTTTGTGTTTTTTTACTTTTATTGAAGAAGTTTTTAAATATACTTGATGATAAAAAATAAGGTATATACGCTAAGAATAAATTCCAAATAAGAAAAAGTAAAAATGTGGAATTTGTAATTTTTACTCTAAGTAATAGTAAAGTTATTGCTAGTATTGAAACTAACCAAACCGCAGTATCTTGTTTTCGATTTAAAATGTAAATGGTGATAATTTTGTTCATAATAATAAATTTAAAGTACTTTGTTTTTCAAAGTTAAAATATAAAAAAATAGTTTTATTTTTGATGTAATAATTTTTCTAAAGCAGCAATATGATCTTGAAAGGCTTTCTTTCCAGTAGGAGTAATGCTATATTTTGTATTTGGTTTTTTACCAATAAATTGTTTTTCAACAGCAATAAATTCATCAGCTTCCAATGCTTTTATATGACTAGCTAAGTTTCCGTCCGTAGCGCCTAAAAATTCTTTCATCGTATTAAAATCGACAGATTCATTCACCATCAAAACCGACATAATACCTAGTCGAATTCTGTGGTCAAACGCTTTGTTGATATTTTGGATGATGTTTTTCATTTGTTTTTTTATTGTTTACTTTCTATCATATTTAAACCACATCATCCCGCCATAAAAAATATGACAAATTCCAAAACCTAACGCCCCGAATAGTAAACCATATCCAATAAAAAACGTGTTTAAAATCCCTAATGCTATCATTGTTAATCCTAAATACCTAACATCACCTAAAGTATATTTACTAGCATTTACGCAAGCTAATCCATAAAATATAAGTGTAAGTGGCGTTATTAATCCAAAGTTTTCTTTTTCAATTAAATATAAACCCATATAACCACCAACAGAAAGTGGTATCATAAAGTTTATTAATAATCGCTTAGAGGTAGCATTCCAAATAGTATCATTGCTTTCTTTTGCTTTCTTTAAACTTAATAAAATTCCAGTTACTATGGATAATATCAAAACAGAGATAGCAATAATGAATAATTTAATCACCGCATTTTCTGAAATTATCAAATTCTCATAAGTTGCTGATGTAGAAGTATCAAAATAAATAGTTTGGTAAGCTAAATAAGCTCCAACTAAAGCATAAATACCAGCTAAAACACCAGATAGTCCACTCAAAGAAATAAACTGAGAACTTCTACTCATCATTTCTTTTATGTCTTTTAAGTCGTTTAAATAATTTTTATCATCCATTTTAAAGTGCTTTGAATTGCAAAGTAAAAAAATAATTTTCAGTTGACCAAATTTTTATTCATAATTATTAATTTTTTCTTTTAAATAAAAGTAGGCTGCTTTGTTTCTAAATATGATATAGCGTTTTTAGTCAAAAAAAAACGTGGTAATCAATTACCACGTTCTCATATTAAAAAAGTATTTTAAATTTTAAATATACCACCAAAGGCAATCATACTTTGTAGAAACCAAAAATTTTGTTGTGCTTTATCTGCATTATCAAATGTGGTACGAATATCGTTCATATTTATATAACCTGTTTTCAATTCGGTTTGAATGAAAAAATGTTTGTAAAACGTATAGGTTAATCCTGCTTTCGCAGAAACCCCAAAGCCTGATAAATGAAATTCATCGTGTCTTTCTTTAGCAAATAATTTTGTATTCGTTTTAGGTAGTAAAATTCCAGCACCTAAACCTTCTGATATATTGATTTGAAATTTATCTGTATTTGGCAAATTAAACCATTTTGAAATATCATCCACACGTGTAATTTCAGTATTAATATAATTTAACCCGTCTGTATGTTCAAATGTCAAAAACTTTTCGGTAAGTAACACTTGGTTTCCTGGTAAACTTTCACCAAAAGTGCCTTCATTTGGATAATTACCAGTATAGCTTACCACTTTATCTTGATACATTACATACTTCATATGATCCAATCCTATTGAAATATTATAATGGTCATTAAAAAAATAACCCATTCTAAAATTAGTTTGAGGTATTGTAATTCTTGATGGATTTATATAATCTACATGATACCCTTTTGGTCTGTCGTGCGCCGTTACGTTATTTAATGTGAAATCGTAATCAGCACCTGTAAATCGAATATCAGAAGTAGAGTAGTAGCCTCTATTTCCTCCCCAGTAAAAAAAGAATTTTCCTTTATTATGTGTAGTATATTTTTCTTTTTGAATAGGTAAATCTACTTGGTTTTCAGTTTGCGCGAAACTTGTTAGTGAAAGTAAGGCTATAACTAGCGTTAATTTTTTTTTCATTTGGGTATGTTGTATGATGTTTTAAAACTTGTTAATAGTTTGTCTGATGGCAACTAACTTTGTCATTAAACCTTCAAAATAGTCTAAATGCAACATATTTGCACCATCACTTTTAGCATTTGCAGGGTCAAAATGGGTTTCAATAAAAATCCCATCTACCCCTGTTACAATTCCTGCTTTTGCGATAGTTTCAATCATATCAGGTCGTCCACCTGTTACACCACTAGTTTGATTCGGCTGTTGTAAAGAATGCGTTACATCTAATACAGTAGTTCCGAATTCTTTCATAGTTGGAATCCCTCTAAAATCTACAATCATATCTTGATAACCGAACATGGTACCTCTATCGGTAATCATAAAATTATCGTTACCACAATCTTTTACTTTTTGAGCCGCGTGTTTCATGCTTTCCGGACTCATAAATTGTCCTTTTTTTAGGTTTACTGTTTTGCCTGTTTTAGCTGCAGCTACAACTAAATCCGTTTGACGAACTAAAAACGCTGGAATTTGCAAGACATCAACATACGCAGCCGCCATTGCAGCATCTTCGTTGGTATGAATATCAGTTACAGTTGGAACTCCAAATTCTTTTGAAACTTTTTCAAGTATTTTTAATGCTTTTTCATCTCCAATACCAGAAAAACTATCAATTCTTGAACGATTTGCTTTTTTGAAACTTCCTTTGAAAACAAATGGAATGTGTAAATTATCTGTAATTGTAACTAATTTTTCAGCAATTCGTAATGCCATTTCTTCGCCTTCAATGGCGCAAGGCCCAGCTAAAACGAAAAAATTACCGCTTTTTGTATGTTTAATTTGTGGGATATGATTTAAGTTCATTTTGTAGAATTTTAAGGTGCAAAGATAATAAAGTTAAGGATTTAGTTGCCAGAAGAAGCTATTTTTTTAATTGAAAAGCCTTTTGGACACATTATTTTACCTTTTTCAAATGTATTCACGTATATTTTTTTATTTGAAGATTTTCCGTCCAAATATATTTCATATAACACTAAAGTTCCAGCACCCATTTTATTTCGTTTGGTTGGAAAAGGGCAACACGTTTCTAAAAGTTGATAAGTTACTTTTTCGCCGTTTGCACCAGTAAAACTATTGAAAAAACGATTTACATTTTGGTTGTTACTATTTTCATATGTTGAAAAACCTAAATTTATAGGATAAAACTCACTATACCCGTATTGCATATCGTTAGCTGTTTCTATTAATTCAAATTGTCCTTCAACAATTTTAGGTAATACAGCTGTGTCATCTATATTTTGAATGGTGTTTTTTGTACTTACACATGACACGCAAAGTATAAGAATAAAACTAAGGTTGATTAACTTTCTCATGATTATTTAATTTTAGTTTTTACAAGTAATGCTGCTAAAGCTGCAAATATGATACCAAAAGATAATGTTCCAAAAGTTGCAAAAATCATATATGAGGTTATGTCAAACATCGCTTGAGCATTTTCTAATTTCATCCCTTTAGAAACGGAATAGTTAATCATGTTTGTAAAAAAATCAGGATTTACATACTTTAATGAGAAATATAAAGCAAAGGGTGTTAAAATCATAGCGAAAACAGCTAAAATTACACCAGAAAGTAACCCTTGTTGCCAAGTCATTATTCCATTGAAAAAGTTTTTTTTCTTATCTAATAAAAAAAGAATGTAAATTCCGAAAATTAATATAAATACTAAATTTGTAAATACAGGATGATTGGCAATGTTTGTATCATGAAAACCCAAATATTTTTCCAGCTGAAACCACATTATTCCTATAAAAGTATAGTATATCGCCCATTTAAATTCTATTTTAAATTTATTCATTTTTTGTGTCTTTGAAAATGGTATTAAAAATCTGCAACAGCAAATAACTGTTTCTAAATGTATTTCAAAAGTATTACTTTTTGTACAAAATAGTTATACATGAAATCGAAAACAAATATAGTAATTCATTAAATACAATTTAACAATTTATGGAAGTAATTCAAGGTTTTAAAGGCGCAGAAATTAAAATTCAAGATAAAGATTTTTCTTATTCAAGATATATTATTGGTGGTACCATGTTTGGATTAGGTTGGGGATTAGTTGGTTGTTGTCCGGGTCCGATTTTTATTTTAATTGGAAATGGTGTTTTATCAATTTGTATTGTCCTATTAGGCGCACTATTAGGAACCTATATTTATGGGATTTTTAAAAATAAATTACCTCATTAATTTTTTTGTTAAAGTGATATTTATCATTTATTCATCTTTAAAATTACCGTAAATTTATAGTCTAAATCAATAGCAATGAAAACAACAGTTCATATCCAAAATTTGAAATGTGGCGGTTGTGCCAATACGATTTCAAAAAAATTAAATTCTTTAGATGATGTCTCCGAAGTTAGTATAGAAGTGGAAGACAATTCCGTTACTTTTGAATATTCACAAGCTCACACTTTAGATGTCGTAAAGAATACGTTAGCCGATATTGGTTATCCCGAAGATGGTGACGCCAATACTTTAACTTCAAAAGCCAAATCGTATGTAAGTTGTGCTTTTGGAAAAATAACTTCTTAAAACAAAAAATCGACCAATTGGTCGATTTTTTTTATATGATTACAGCACTTAAACCCGCATCTTGCAGGGAAGCACATTGTGGCTTTAATTTTGGTAATTCCCCAGTTTTTACAGTACATTGTCCTTTGTAATGTACTAAAATTGCACATTGTTCTGCTTGTTCCCAAGTATGGTCGCAAATTTTAACAAGTGATTCAATAACGTGATCAAAAGTATTTACATCATCGTTATATAAAACAATTTCGTTGTTAACACCAATGGCTTCTTCAACTAATACTTCTTCTAATGTTTCTGTTAATGTGCTCATAACTAATAATTTATTATAATGTAAAATTACTAATTTTTACTATATTTCAAACCTAACCAATTGTTTCTTTCTTTTTTCGATTCAAAAGTTAGTCCTAATTTTTCACAACATGCGTTTATTGCTTCAAAATCTTCTGTATAAAATCCGCTTAATAATAAAACTGAATTTTCATTCATACAGTTTACATATGTCGCCATATCATTTAATAAGATATTTCTGTTGATGTTGGCAATAAACACATCATATTTCTGACCGTCATTTAACCAAGAGGCATCGCCTTCATATACTGAAATGTGTTTGCAGTTGTTACGTTCAGCATTTTCAATTGAGTTTAAATAACACCAATTGTCAATATCTACAGCATCAATTGGATGTGCGCCTTTCATTTCAGCTAAAATGGCTAAAATGGCTGTTCCGCAACCCATATCAATGGTTTTTTTGTTGGTAACGTCTAAATCTAATAGATGTTGAATCATCATATGAGTGGTTTCGTGATGACCTGTTCCAAAACTCATTTTTGGCTCAATTACGATTTCATATTTGGCATTAGTTGCCGGATGAAAAGGTGCACGAACGTGACAAATTCCGTCCACATCAATAGGAGAGAAGTTCTTTTCCCATTCTTCGTTCCAATTTACGGGCTCAATTTCGTTGGTTGTATAAGAAATTTTGAAGTTTTCATTCGAAAGAATTTCAATCTCGTTTAAAATATTTTCAGACCAAACGTCTTTTTGAACGTAAGCCGAAACACCTTCTTCGGTTTCTTCAAAACTTTCAAATGCAGTTTCTTCTAATTGTGCAATTAATATTTGCGAACCCAATTCTGTAGGTTCAATTGTAAAATGGTATGCGATGTAGGTGTTTGCCATTTGGGTTATTTAAAACTTCTATTTTCTTAGAAAATAGAAGCTTGTTTATTTTTTATTTTAATTAATACAATTTCGGAAACTTGCTCGGATTTGCTTCATGCATCATGTCGTACACTTTTTCAAAAATGTCTTCGGCACTTGGTTTAGAAAAATAATCACCATCGGTTCCATAACTTGGGCGGTGTGCCTTAGCGGTTAAGGTTTGTGGTGCGCTATCTAAATGTCTGTATGCGTTTTGATTTTCAATAATTTCTTGTAAAATGAATGCACTTGCTCCACCAGGAACGTCTTCGTCAATCACCAATAAACGATTGGTTTTCGCTACTGATTTTACTATGTCGTGCGAAATATCAAAAGGTAATAAACTTTGAATGTCAATAATTTCCGCATCAATTCCGTTTTCTAATAATTCTTTTGCGGCTTGTTCTACAATTCTTAAAGTAGAGCCGTAAGAAACTAACGTAATATCCTTTCCTTCTTTGATGGTTTCTACCACACCAATTGGCGTTTGAAATTCTCCTAAGTTGGTTGGCATTTTCTCTTTTAATCGGTAGCCATTTAAACATTCAATTACTAAAGCAGGTTCATCTGTTTTTAATAAGGTATTATAAAATCCAGCTGCTTTGGTCATATTTCTTGGTACTAATACGTGAATTCCACGAATGGCATTAATAATCATACCCATTGGAGAACCAGAATGCCAAATACCTTCTAAACGGTGTCCACGAGTTCTAATAATTAAAGGTGCTTTTTGACGACCATGCGTTCTGTATTGAAGCGTTGCTAAATCGTCACTCATAATCTGAATGGCGTATAACAAATAATCTAAATACTGAATTTCAGCAATCGGACGCAAACCACGCATCGCCATTCCGATGCCTTGACCTAAAATAGTCGCTTCACGAATTCCTGCATCTGAAACACGCATTTCTCCGTATTTTTCTTGCATGCCTTCTAAACCTTGATTTACATCACCAATATTTCCTGCATCTTCACCAAAAACCAAAGTTTCTGGATACGTTGCGAAAATTTTATCGAAGTTATCTCTTAACACCAAACGCGCATCTACTTCTTCGGCAGTTTCATCATAAATTGGTTTAACCTCAGTAGTTGAAGCACTATTTTGTTTTGATTCTGAATGTAAATGCGAACTGTATTTAGGTTGAATTCTTGCTATGAAATTATAAATCCAAGTTGCTAAAATAGCTCTATCTGAACCAGAAAGCATCCTTAATACTTTTCTAGCCCCTACTAATAAATCTTTTCTAATTGGTTCTTTTATCGCAGCGATATCATTCGCGTATTTTTCAATAAAAACTTTATTCTCAGAGTTTTGTGCGACTTGATTTAATATGGCAACTGTAGCCGCTTGATCTTCTTTTATGGCAGATAAATAATTTGCCCAAGCTTCTTTTTTACCTTCTAAAACTTCTTTTTTAGATGCTGATTCGATTTCTTCTAGTTCTTCGGCTGTAGCTAAATTGTTAGCAATCATCCACTTTTTCATTTGCGCCACACAATCAAATTCTGCTTCCCAAGCCAAACGATCCGCGTTTTTGTATCGCTCGTGTGAACCTGAAGTAGAATGGCCTTGTGGTTGTGTTAATTCGTTTACGTGAATTAAAACAGGAACGTGCTCAGTTCTAGCAATTTCAGAGGCTTTTTGATACGTGTCAACTAACGCTGGATAATCCCAACCTTTCACACGGAAAATTTCGTACCCATGGTTTGCGTCATCACGTTGTAATCCTTTTAATATTTCGGATATGTTTTCTTTTGTAGTTTGATACTTGGCATGAACAGAAATTCCATATTCGTCATCCCAAATACTCATTACCATTGGCACTTGTAATACCCCAGCAGCATTTATGGTTTCAAAAAACAACCCTTCTGAAGTAGAAGCATTTCCAATTGTTCCCCAAGCCACTTCGTTTCCTTGTATTGAAAAATTATTTTCAGCAGGAATTTCAGTTACGTTTCTGTATATTTTTGATGCTTGTGCCAAACCTAATAAACGAGGCATTTGTCCAGCAGTAGGAGAGATGTCAGCACTTGAATTTTTTTGTTGTGTTAAATTTTTCCAATTTCCGTTTTCGTCTAAGGAATGTGTGGCAAAATGCCCACCCATTTGACGACCCGCACTCATTGGATCAAAATTAATATCGGCGTGCCCATATAATCCTGCGAAAAACTGAACAATTGACAATTCACCAATAGCCATCATAAACGTTTGGTCACGGTAATATCCTGAACGAAAATCACCATTTTGGAAGGCTTTGGCTAAGGCTAATTGTGGCACTTCTTTACCATCTCCAAAGATACCAAACTTAGCTTTTCCTGTTAAGACTTCTTTTCGTCCCAAAAGACTACATTCACGACTAACGGATGCGATTTTGAAATCGTGTAAAACTTCTTTTTTGAAATCTTCGAAAGATAATACGTCTGCAGTTTTAGTTTTGCTCATAATAATACATTGCTATGTTACAAATTTAAACAAAAAAACGAAACCTTACTATGTGAGTGTTATTTTTATGAATAATGAATAGAAATATTGATGTTTGGTTGTAAAAAACGTATTCTTATTTTAATATATTAAGTATTATTTACGAATAATGCATAAAAATCACAATATAAGAAATCGAATTGTATCGAAAATTAAATAAATTTAAAACCATCTCCTTGTAAATAAAGAGGTTAATGTTTTTGGGCTCAGAGTAATGATGAATCGAATTCTTTCGCCATAATTTTTATCGTTAAGTTCAAATCCATTAGAGGAATAAACAGGTAAATACAATTCGAAATAATCTTGAACTAAATTTAAACGAAGCCCACTATCGTAAATATATTGCGGTTTGTATCCTTCGTTTTTAAATGTTCCAATATCGCCATACATTTCTATCCAATCCCAAATTGTGAAACTAGCATTTGCGGATAGAATATATTGGTTGGCAAAACGAGTTGCAAATTTTGATTTAAATGCCCCTTCAGCATTTACAAATTGACGACTAAATAAACCCGTACTTTCACTACGTCCAATTAAGGCATAATCAAATAAATAGTCGGAAGGTCTATCAATTCCGAAGCTAAAAAAATCGTTAGAGGTATCGTTATGAGTGAAAAAACCAGCAAAGGCTCTTAAATTGATAAATCTGTTATTTTCAAAGAGTTTACGATATTGAATTTGTCCTGATATTTTTCCAAAACGATTTGAAAGTTGAAAATCTGTTCCGTAGGAAAATTGTTCTATTAATTCGCTGTTCGCATACCCATATCGTAAATTAAATACAGAATAGTTTTCTGAATTTTTAGTTGAAACAAAATCCGATTTTTCTCTGTTTACGTATACCTGTCGTATTAATAAGCCTTCACCTTGGTTTTTTCTAAAATTTGGATGTCTAAATCTGAAATTTACACTTGGTGTAATTTTAGTATAAAAGGCGTCAGGCGCATAGTGTAAACGAGTTCCTGAAACAGCATATCGAGTGTTAAAATGAGTACTGTTGCGGTTAATATCGTTAAAACTAAATCCAGCGCCTCCAGCAAGTGTTCCCGTTTTAGAAGAAAAATTTGGTGAAATATCGTAATTAAATGGTCTGTCAATTACCGATTTGTTATTGAAATTCATACCCAATAATAAGCCGTCATACAAGTTAAATTCGGTAGTAGGTACAAAAAACACTTGGTTGTATTTTGGATTTTCAATGTCTTTAAAAAAGGTAAATCGTATTTTTCTGTTTCCTAAAAACCGGTTTTTTAATTTGTATGAATTGTTATTGTTGTTTAATTCTGGAATTTCATATGTATCGTTTAAAATTAACTTGGTGATACTGTCATTTTTTATTGAAAATTTAAAAATATCTGAATGATTTTCTATCCAATTTTTACTGACTAAATTATTTTTATGATATCCTGAAATAGAAATTGGCACTTTAGCATCACCTACGTTTTTTATCACTACTTCTATAGAATCATTTGCTTTTTTGGCCTGAATAATTTTGTAGTCAATTTTATTTCTGGAATAAATTAATTCCTTAAAAAACCAATTTAAATCTTGTTTAGAATTGTTTTCTAAAATTGATTTAAAATTTTGATTATCAGTGTATTTGAATTTATTTAGTTCTATATATTGTTTAATTGAATTTTCTACATTATTTTCTCCTAAATAAGCATTCAAATAATGAAGCGAAAGTCCAGATTTAAACTTTCCTGCTATTCTTTCATTGAATTTTATCTGTGTATTTTTATCTGTTCCGACAGGTTGATCAATATTTTTTCGAGCCATTAATAGATAATTATAAATGAATTGTTCTGTAAAATTCATAGAAATTATCTTGTACTTTTTTAGTATTTTAAATCGAGCTAATTTTCCAAAAGCTTTACTTTCGGGATACATTTCGTCGATGTATTTTTTAAGGTAATAATGCTGAATGCCTTCTAAAATCCAATGGTCTTTTCTGAAATTAATTTTCAAATTCGCCATTAAATAATTATTTAAATAGGTTTTTAAGAATTTCAATTCAAATACAAAATCATCATTGAACGGTGATATGAAAGAAGGCAATTCATTCAATCCATAAAACGCTTCTCGATCATAGTCTTCTTGCGAAACCATTATTTTGTTTTGTTCTGATATACCTAAATTTTCAGTAACATAATTCGAAATTTTTTCAATTATTTGATTTCTTTGGTTTGTAGTTAAATCAACAGATTTTAGATTGCTTAAAATCGTTATTTCTTTATTCTTAAAAGTATCGTAGCTGTTTTTCTTTTCTAATACAATTGCAAAATTGGTACGAGAACTTCCAGATAGTTTCGAAGCAGTATCAGATGTTTTTTCAATTTCTAAATCAGAATTGATAAAAAAGTTATCGTGTTGAAATTTAATATTATATGAAGTGATTTCTGTAGTTAAATCATCACTATTTTCTTCGCTTTGATGTTCGGAATGAAATCTAGAAATCGTTAAAAAGCAGTTTCTTAAATACAATTTGTTTTCAGAATAGCCAAACTTTGTAAATTTAGAGTTTGGTAATGTTATTTCGTAATTTATTTTTATAATTGTTGATTGTCCAATAGCCAAAGGTTTATCGAGCGGAATAATAACAATATCAATTTGATTTGGTTTTCTGAAATACAATAACGACTTTTTATTCGCATCAGTAATTTCAATTATATTGGTTCCTCCACGTTCTTTATTACTGGAAAGGTGAAAACTTCTATTGAATTCATCCGAAAACTTTTTAGCTAATGCGGAACTTTTACTAGAAAATGCATGATTCCAATCGTTTAAGGCAATTTCGGTAAGCGCTGTATTTGAAGTGTTTTTAATCGTAATTTCTTCAAAAACAGCAATTTTCTTTCCGTTTTCAAGGAGTTTCGCTTCAATAGTAATCTCATTTTGGGAGTACGATTCTAGCGCAAATAGAATAAGCAATACGATTTTAATTTTTGTCATTTTTATCTTTAAAGTAGTCAATATTAATAAAAAAAAGGAAATAATCATAAGAAAACACGTTAATTATGTCTAGTTTTGTATAACTTTTCAAATGAAAATAAAATGAAAATAAAATTATTTTTATTACTTCTGATTTCCAATATTGCTTTTTCTCAAGTTGTAATTAATGAAATAGACCCTGATACCCCTTCTACAGATCAAAAAGAATTTATTGAATTAAAATCGGCATCTGCTAATTTTTCATTAAATGGGTATGTATTAGTTTTTTTTAATGCTTCAAGCACAAGTCCTTATGCAGGAACGTTAAGTTACAACGCTATTGATTTAGATGGGTATACTACAGATGTAAATGGAAATTTTTTAGTAGGTAATGTTTTGCTTACTCCAACTCCAGCTTTGTCTATGTTAGATGCTACGCTTCAAAACGGACCCGATGCTATTGCATTGTATCAAGCAAATGATACCGATTTTCCTTTAAATACTCCTGCAACAGCTACAGGTTTGGTTCATGCTATTGCGTATTCAAATACAGCTTCTACACAACCAACAGCTTTAATGACTATTTTAAATGTAACAGTTTGTGTAAATGAAAACGCTACTTCGAATGCAGCTAATCATTCCATTCAAAGAAAAGCTGATGGTACGTATGAAGTGAAAGCACCTACACCGGGAATGAATAATGATGGTTCAGGTATTGTATTAAACTATATGACTACCACTTTTAATGCGAATACGTATACTGAAGGTCAAACTGTTACTATTACATTTACTACAGATACGCCAGTAACCGCAACTACTACTTTTTCCATTTCTTTAAATAATGGAAATTTTAATTCTGCAGATTATACTTTTGATACTACTAATTCAGTAACCATTCCTTTTGGTGCGACTTCAGTTACAAAAACAATTACTTTAATTGATGATACTTTGGAAGAAGGCGATGAAGAATTTGTCCTTTTTATTTCTGGTTTACCCGTAAATGTAGTTTCGAGTAATAATTCGATTGTCAGACGTGTGGCAGATACGGATTTCCAAGTCTTAAATTTCGGAACACCTTTAGCGCCTACTTACAACACGGTTTCAAGTACCGCTCCGGCAGGTTATTACGCTTCGTTAGAAGGATTGTCAGGTGCAGCATTGAAGCAAGCTGTGCAAAATATAATTGCCAATCCGTCTGTGGTACGATTACATAGTTATGCAGATATTTGGGAAATATTAAAAACTTCGGATCAAAATCCTTTGAATAGTGGTCAAATTTGGGAAATTTACTTAGAACAACCGATGTCTAAAATAGACCAACAACAAAGTTCAAGTATTGTAGGTAAATGGAATAGGGAACATATTTTTTGTCAATCGAGAGGTGGTTTTGTGGTGGCAAATAATGATTCGGCAGATGGAATTGGAGTTTGGACTTCTACAAGTGCCGCTGCAACTGTTGATGGTGTTTCAGACGCACATCATATTAGAGCGGTTAACGGTCAAGAAAATTCATCTAGAAATAATAAAAATTATGGTACGGTGAATTCCGCAACTGTTTATGCCGGAGCAACGGGTACACAAGGTTCTTGGCGTGGTGATGTAGCAAGAGCTTGCTTTTATATGGCAGTTCGATTTAACGGTTTAAATGTGGTAAATGGCGATCCAAGTGAATATAATGGAGCAAATCCTTCCGGGAATATTGGCGATTTAGCTACTTTATTGACTTGGAATCTTTCGGATCCGAGAGACGATTTTGAAATGAATAGAAACAACTATATTCAAACGTGGCAATACAACAGAAATCCATTTATAGATTATCCGTTATTGGCTAATTATATTTTTGGTTCGCAATTTGGACAACCTTGGTTTGCGGCATTGGCTTCAGATAGCTTTGAAACAACAGATGTAAAAGTATATCCAAATCCGGCTACAGAACATATTTTTGTTTCGGGTATATCGAATCTTTCTAAAGTAGAAATTTTCTCTGTGTTGGGAACGAAAGTTTTTGAAAAAACAGTTAATGAGGACCAAATAATTCCTATTTCTTTTCAAGCAGGAATGTATTTTGTTAAAATTAACACAAATGATAAACAAATCATAAAAAAAATAATCGTGAAATAACGTAAAATTGTTTCATTATCAATATTTTTGTAAAAAATAACAACTCAATATAATTTATACAATGAAAGTAACAATAGTAGGTGCAGGAAATGTAGGTGCATCATGTGCAGACGTAATTTCTTACAGAGGAATTGCAAGTGAAGTAGTTTTATTAGACATTAAAGAAGGATTTGCTGAAGGAAAAGCAATGGACATTATGCAATGTGCTACAACTACAGGATTTAATACGCAAGTAACAGGAGTAACAAATGATTATTCTAAAACAGCTAATTCAGATGTAGTAGTTATTACTTCTGGAATTCCAAGAAAACCAGGGATGACTCGTGAAGAGTTAATTGGTATCAATGCTGGAATTGTAAAATCTGTTGCAGAAAACATTTTAAAATTTTCTCCAAATACAATTATCGTAGTAGTGTCTAATCCTATGGATACGATGACGTATTTAACGTTAAAAGCTACAGGTTTACCAAAAAACAGAATTATTGGAATGGGTGGTGCTTTAGATAGCTCTCGTTTCAAATATTATTTATCAAAAGCATTAAACAAACCAGCAAACGACGTACAAGGTATGGTTATTGGTGGTCATGGTGATACTACTATGATTCCATTAACACGTTTGGCTTCTTACAACGGAGCGCCAGTTTCTAATTATTTATCTCAAGAAGCATTGGATAAAGTAGCGGCGGATACTATGGTAGGTGGTGCTACATTAACAGGTTTACTTGGTACTTCAGCTTGGTATGCGCCAGGAGCTTCTGTGGCATATTTAGTAGATTCTATCTTAAATAACCAAAATAAAATGATTGCTTGTTCTGTTTTATTAGAAGGCGAGTACGGTCAATCAGATATTTGTTTAGGTGTACCATGTATTATTGGTAAAAACGGAGTACAAGAAATTGTTGACGTACAATTAAACGACGCTGAAAAAGCTACTTTTGCAAAATCAGCAGAAGCGGTACGCGCTATGAATGGCGACTTAAAAGCGGTTTTGTCATAAACACTTTTTAACTAAATATAAAGCCTGCAGGATTTTTCTTGCAGGCTTTTTTTGTTTTGAATAGGTACACAGATTCAGCGGATTTTTTTTGCGTTCTTTGCGAAAAACCTTGCTTACTTAGCGGTTAACTATTTGACGTTGATTAAAAATAATATTTTTCTACTATTTTTTTATTTTGTATCTTTATATTATGAAGCAAAAAATTCAAATATCCATTCCAGAACCTTGCCATAAAGGTTGGCAAAATATGACACCTGTGGAAAAAGGCCGATTTTGTGCGTCTTGTCAGAAAATAGTTTTGGATTTTACACATTTATCGGATAATGAAATAATTAAAGTAGTTACCAAAAATGATAATTTATGTGCAAGAATTAATGGTTCTCAACTCAATAAAAATTTAATCGAAACAAAAACAAAGTCTAATTATTTTGGCTATTTTGCTACTACCGTTTTAGCTTTTTTAGGGTTAGGAGCTGATAGTGTAATTGCGCAAGAAAAACCTGTTGTAGAACAAACGGATTTTAAATATTTGAATAAAGTTTCAGATTCTGTCAAGAAAATTACAGTTAGTGGTAGGGTAACATATGACGGACATCCTTTACCAGGTGCTATTATTAAAATAAAAGGTACAAAAAATTCAACTAACACAGATCAAAATGGTAAATATACAATAGAAGTGAATCAAGGTGAAATACTTATTTTTTCATTTTTATCAATGATTGATAAAGAAGTACTAGTTAGGAATTCTAAAAAAATTAATGTAGTGCTTCATCAGGAAGAAATGTTGATCGGTCAAGTTATCCTAGAATAACTTTTTACTATTTCAAACCCCTTTTCTCTTTATAATACGCTTTTGTAGCAATATATAGCGTTTTATCTAATTCCGCGAAAACAGTACCGTTTTTAGCTGTGATATGAAGAATTTTGGTATAATCTATTTCGTTTTCAGCTTTTACTTTCTGTATGATTTCGTTAATTTCTGTAGTTTTAAATTCAAACGTTGCAAATGCATGTTCATACGCCGGTCGTTTGAATTTGATATCGGTTTTTTTATCCCAAACCACATAGTCTTTTCCTAAAATTTGCATCAATTGTATCATATATATTGGATCGGTTGCGGCAAACAAACTGCCACCAAATATGGAACCTACATAATTTCTATTTTTGTATGTTAAAGGGATTTTAATTTTCACCACATGTAAATCTTCTGATGCGAAAATAATTTTCCCACAACTTCTTTTATACATGGGTGACAGGTTAAAACCAACTTTAAAAAGTGTCGCTTTTTTAAAATATCGATTTAAAAAAGTAAAAAGCGTTTCGTACATATTAAACCGTTAGTTTCTTTATAATTTCTGAAATAGGTAAAATAGCATGAGTTTCTTCAATACTTGGTCCTGCAACCCAAACTGTTTTGTAAGTTACTTCAGTTGCGGCTTTTTCTGTAGCTCTCATACCAATGTAAAAACGAATCATTTTGACCCATTTTTTTAAACTTTTGTTTTTATTTAAAACTTGTTCCAACCAAGTGGTTTTTGTGCCTACTTTTTGAACGTAAGGTGTATTTATTACCGAACATGGTGTGCCCGAAATCCGTTCCGTCATTACAATGTCTTTTGCACCATAATCTACACAAGCTTGTTTATACTCTTGCGAAACGCCAGCTTCTGTTGAAGCAATAAACGGACTTCCAACAGAAACGCCAATTGCACCATAAGCAAGCATTTTGTCTATATCTGATTTTTTACTTACACCACCAGCGGAAATAACGGGTAGGGAAGTGCCTTCGTTTAATTGTTTGATTAATGCTTCAGGTGAAAGATTTCCTCTGTGTCCTCCTGCTTCATTATTTACAGCTACTAATGCATCTGCACCTAAACGTTCCACTTTTTTGGCGAAGCTTAAATCAGTAACATCACAAAATACTTTGATACCTACTTGATGCGCTTGATTAATTGTTTCTTCTGGTGAACCCAATGAAGTTAATATAAAATCGACTTTTTCTTCACATAAAATGCGTAATTGCTCTTTATATTTAATATTGGATTTATTTACAATTAAATTAAAACCAAAGCTGCCGCCTTCTACTTTTGCGTTTTTTAGTTCAATAATTGCACTTCGTAATTCATCTAAAGTTCTGTAATTTAATGCTGGAATACATCCCGCTACACCACTTTTCATGCCTTCAATTACCATTTTAGTATTGGATACCAAAAACATAGGTGCCATAATAATGGGATGCTTAATATTTAATATTTCGGTGAGTTGAGGTTTATTCATGGTTTTATAGTTTATTCAAATATACTAAAATATAATAGGCGTGCATATAAAAAGTATGTAGGTGAAATCTTTTAGTTATTTTCTTGTTTCTTAGATCTAAAGTTTAATTTATTTCTTTGGATCGTAACGTCGTGTAACTTCGTTAAACTTATATTTATTTATTTGTGTTTTTGTAGATAAATGTACTTCATAATCTTTCGTTAAAGTAAATTCAAAACCTTCTCTTCTAGTTTTGTCAACGGTTTGAGAGGCTGTTTTGTTTTTATCTAAAAATTCGATTTCTTTAATTTGACTAACTGTTTGAATGTTTCCGAAAATTTTTAGTTTGGTGGTAGCTAATTCCCAAATTTCATTTGAAGTGATTAAAGCATTTTCCTTTTTTAGTTTCGTTTCAGTTAAAATATTTTCAGTATAACTAAAGTGATATAATTTTACATTCCCAATAGTAAACGATTTGATTTTAAAATTTGTAGGTTGTTGTGCTTTATCTTTTGCTGTTATTTCTTTAAGAATAATGGTTTCCTTTTTTCCAGCATTATCAAGTAAAATCGCTAATTTTTGTTTGCCACCTTCCATGATAATTTCGGCTTTTAAATTTTCAAAAGTGGCTAAAGCGGTGGAAGTTGCTTTTACAGGTGTCTTAGGTTTTTGAGCTAAACAAAAACTAGTTAATAGTAGTAGTAAAGCAAGTAGTATGTTTTTCATATTGAAAATTTTTAAGTATTTGGTGTTACCAAAGTACAAAATAATTTTCATAAAAAAAACCACCAAGAAATTTTCTTGGCGGTTTTAATTTATATTTTAAAAAGAATTAGTCTTTTTGAGATTGAACGGCTAAGTTATAAATAACTAAACCAAATCCAATTTTGTTAATAGCATCAGCAATGTTGTACGCAACATCAATATTTCCTGAAGGAATCATTGAATTGTACCATCCTGTAGTACCCATCATGTATCCTAATGGATAGATAGCCCAACCTACTAATACGAACCAGCATAAGATTTTGTGAGCAGCTAATACGTTTCCGCCAGCAGCTTTTGCTAATTTAGAAGCAGATCCTAACCATATTTCGTATACAATTACAAAATACGCTAATCCTGAAATTCCACCCCATAAAGCAGCTGAATCTTTGTAAACCGTTTCACCTAAATACCCAGTTACTAACATAACTACAGATAAACCGATCATTTTCCATAATAAATCTGTTTTTGCACCTGCAACTTTTAAGATTAGGAAAAACTCTAAACACATTAACGGCACTGTTAAAACCCAGTCAACGTATCTAAAAAATGTTGGAGATTGTCCAACTTCAGCCCAATATTCTTTCATGTAGAAATAGTGAACTGCTGCAATAAATGTTATTAATCCAGAAACCAGAACAGATGTACGCCATTTTTTATCAAATTGATTTAATGATAAAAAGAAAAAAGCAGAAGCTGCCATCATTGCCATACACCCAACAAAGAATGTAAAGCCTACGTAATCATTTGGTAACATTTCTTTCATTAATAATAAATTTTTCATAATTTTTTGTTTTTAGTTAATAATAAATGTTAATTTGTTTAATCAAAGTTAAAAACAATTAAACATAAAAACAAATATTT
>JBFYPW010000014.1:0-25472 GCA_041303115.1 Flavobacterium sp. | reverse complement strand
AGCTAAGGAAAACCTAATTACTTGCAAGAATTTATTAAGTATGAATTCTGGGTTAAATGATGCTTTGGGCGATACGGTTACACCCAATAATTTACAATACGTAGCCGATGCAGGTACCCGATGGGCCTACCATAATGTATATGTAAAATTACAAGATGTAGTAGCCACTGCCACTAACCAAACGTGGGACAACTATTTTAACAACAAATTACGCAACCCAATTGGTATGACAGGCGCTTGGGTAACCGATCCAACGGCATTAAGTGTCTATTGGAGTAACAGCCGAAGTATGGCGCGTTTTGGGTTACTGGCTTTAGCCAATGGCAATTGGAATGGACAAACCATAATTAACCAACAATATCATACCTCAGCTACAAACACCTCACAAAACATCAATATGGCGTACGGCTATTTGTGGTGGCTAAACGGAAAAAGCAGCTTTCATCTTCCACAAAGTCAATTGCAATTTAATGGTAGTATCATTACTACCGCTCCGGGAGATATGTATTGCGCATTAGGAAAAAACGACCAAAAAATTTACGTGGTGCCAAGTCGTAAATTAGTCATCATACGAATGGGCGAAGCCGCAGACAGTAGTAACTTAGCCTTGTCTAATTTTGATGAAGTGCTTTGGCAGAAGATTAATGCAGTGGTGAATTAGAGGGTTAGATTTCTTAGATGTTTAGATTGTTAGAATAGAGAATAAAATATAGACTTTTGACTTTTGACATTCAACTATATACATTCGACTTTCAAAATTTTGACTCATCACTTATCCCTTATACCTATTGCCCAACACTCTTTTCCAACAATAATTATTGTTAAAAATTTGGGCGTTTTGTGAATAAGTTTTGATTTTTGCTATTCAAATTTAATATTTAAATTTAATTTAACTTTTTATATATTTGTACAATAAAATGCAAGAATCTTTTGTAATTTTTGTTATTATACTATCAAAAAACATAAATAGTTATAAAATATTGAAATTTTTTTCATCAAAACACACAGCATATGTATAAACAAATTTTATTTATAATTATTAACTTGTTTTTAGCTTGTAAAGGTATAGCTCAACATACATATGGAAGTTATTATACTAATGATGCCTTAGTAAATTTCATACTCTCTGAAAATAAAACAGAAAGTGCTTCAATAATAATGATACCTGGACTAAACTTATCATCGTATATTTTTATTACTACTCCTGACAACAGAAAAGGATGGGCTGAATTATTTGCAGATAAAGGATATGATGTTTATATGGTAAATGATCCGAAATTTGATTTTGCAACAGGTGGGATTACTGCACCTTTTACGGTACCGATTAACGGAAAACCAGCTACACCAGGTTCCGTTCAAGCTTGGCAAAATGATATTTGGTTGCGATGGGGATTTGGTACCTCGCAGGGAAATCCCTACCCAAATGCACAATTCCCAACTGATTTTTTTTCTGATTTTGCATTAAATTATCCTTATTTAGGTACATCGCTTTTTGATTATGAAGATGCAATTAGTAGTGTAATTAATTCAATAGAAGGCAAAGTTTGGTTATTATCGCATAGCGCAGGAACACAGCCTGCTGTTTTAGCAGCTCATCAAAAGAGAGCAAATGTCAATGGTTTAATTCTAATAGAACCAGCAGGTCCTCCGAATAGTTCTGATTTTCCTGATTTTAATGGATTACACATGTTTGGCGTATATGGCGACTATATTACTTCACGAAATCAAACAAATAGAAAGTTAGCTACAGAAGCTGCAGCAGTTCTTTTTCAAAATGCTGGTGGAATAGCAAGTGTTGTTTCACTTCCAGAAGATTATTTGGTTAATGGAAATAGCCATCTTATGATGCAAGATGAAAATAGCAATTATGTTTTTGAAATTATCGAAAATTACCTCAAACAATTTAGTACCAATACTGAAACAAATAATTTCAATATTAACATTTATCCAAACCCAGCAGTTAATGAAATTTGGATTGAAAGTAACTTAAATGATGTGATTGATTACAGTATTTATTCAGTAGATGGACGATTACTAAAAGAGTCTACTGTATTAAACAAAAAAATTGATTTATCCTTTGCCGCCAATGGTCTAATATTTATTAAACTTATACAAAAAGGTGAAGTAATAATGAAAAGAATTATAAAAAACGGCAGGTAAAAAATGTTGGCAGGATAATAGCGATGAAGTGCTTTGGCAGAAGATTAATGCGGTGGTGAATTAGATGTCTTAGATTGTTAGATTTCTTAGATGGGTTAGATTTTTAGATTATAGAGAATAGAATATAGAGTATAGACTTTTTACTTTTTACTTTTTACTTTTTACTTTTTACTTTTTACTTTTTACTTTTTACTTTTTACTTTTTTCCTTTACCCAAAACCCTTCACCCTCCACCTATTTTGTAGAAATCATTCTACAGACTTTTATTTTAGCATGTAAATTATTAATTCTAGATTTGAAAATAGCAAAAAAAACCTAAAATCACTTTGTAAAACATACAGTTTTTACAAAAAACAAAACTAATGCGACTATTCGATAGGGAATATCAATATTCGATTACTTAGTGTAAAACAAAGTAGTTAATTTTATAAAATATAATTGGATAATTGGGATGTAAAAAAAATAAAATGGAGAAAGCTTTGCTAAACTAAAAAACTGAACATATATACTAGTTAGCTGTAATATTAAAAAAGACAAAAATGGCATATAGAGACCCTCATTCGATTGACCTTGTTGAAATAATCAATCATTTAAAGGAGAGGAAAATATTCGGGGCTAATGAAGCATTAGATAAATATAAAATATACCTTGACACAATTCAAGACATTGGTTCGTTTAACACAGTTAGTTGGCCTCAAATATGGCGAAAAAATGTATGGGCTTTTGGCGAACAGTTTAAGAAATTAAATCCTCAAGAATTTTTACAACAGACTGACAATAAATTAGTTTCATCAAAAACAACCAATAGAGAAGTATTAGAGTTTATCCGCTCTGAAATTGCATTTAACTATTTACCAGACAATGAATGTAAAAAACAAATCGAAATCTTAATTGAAAAATACCCTCTAAACTCTGAGTTTCGTCATACTCTTGGACATTACTATCTTCAAAATGAAAATCTGAAAGCTATTGCTGAATATAAATTAGCTTTGAAAATTGAACCAAAAAATTCAGTATATTTAAAAAGCAGATTTGATGCTGAGCATGCCTTCTTAAATAATCTAATAGCTGAAGGGAATTATTTAATTGGACAAGAATATGTAAAATCGGTGTTCGCTGAAAATTTTTATATGAATTCAGACAGCAATTATCACAACGCCTTTATTGATTTCCAAAGTCGGTTTTCAGACCATATTATTTTTCAAACTAAATTAGAAGACCTTCAAGAAGACTTCAAAACTAAAATGCATTCAGAATTAGACTCGGAAAGAAGAAGGATAATAGAAGTACTGGGTTTCTTTTCAGCAATTGTTGCATTTATATTATCGACAGTTTCAATCGGCAATAAATACCCTTTCATTGAAGCCATATACTTTATTCTTGCATTAGGTATTATTCTGATTTTGTTTTCAGTTTCCCTTTCTACCCTATTTTCCTCAAACAAGACAATTTTATTTAAAGACAAAAAATTCTGGGTTCTTATAACTGGTTTAACTTTACTTTTTTTATTTATATTAAAAACAGACACAATTTCAAGTATATTAAAAAATAGAACCAACTACAACCAACAAGACACTCCCACACAAAAATCCCTACAACCAGAAACTAAAAAAACACAACCCTATGAAATAAAATAACAAACACGACAAAACACCCTTTTTTGCCCCAAGTATAAAAGTACAATTCGTTTTATGTCGTTCCAAATCTAAACTTTAAGTTTTTTTTTATAATTATATATTTTGGCTACTCCTAAATTTTTAGTTTATTTGTTCATAGTAGTTGCTTCAATGTTACAGCTTTAGCAAATAATTTTAAAAGAATACGAATAAAAACTAAAATTTACAATATGAAACATCTGAAAAAAATCTTGTTTACCTTGTTTTTAGTAGCGGTTGTGGTGAGTAGCGTAGTGGTTGCCAACAACGATAGTAAAAAGGAACCAACTAAAAAAGCATTGCAAAAACCACTTACGGCTGAAGAAATGAAAGCAGCACGTAAAAAATGGGAAGCTAGCCCAGATGGGATAGCATACAAAAAATGGGAAAACTCTCCAGAAGGTAAAAAAATAGATGCCAGTTACGAAAAAGTAAAAAAGCACTTTAAAACTTTTAGCGATATGGAAGCGGTGGTTAAATCTGTTACGTTTCAGCGTGAAAACGCACCATCTGATAGTCCAAAATGGCTTATCGTAGAAATTGAGGGCGAAACCTATATGATGCAATTTATTCCAAAGGAATTTGAGCTACTTAAAAGCTTAAAAGTAAACGATAAGATACTAGTAAGAAGTCATAGCGCAGGATTTTCAAACAATCATCCGTATTTAATACTTTCTAGCGACTATATTGCAAAAGACAATAAAGTACTTTTTAAACGCGCAGATAATAAAAATAATCGTTGTTAAATAATTGAAGGGATTTGCATAAATAAAGGGTTTTCAAATAGTTTGAAAACCCTTTTTCTTTATCCTAAAATCTGACTGGCGTGTGCTTTGGTTTTCACATCAGTAATAACATCTGTTAAAGTACCATTTTCGTCTATTACAAACGTGGTTCTATGAATACCGTCATATTCTTTACCCATAAACTTTTTTGGTCCCCAAACGCCAAAGGCTTCAATCACAGATTTGTCTTCATCTGCCAATAAGGCAAATGGGAAACTGTATTTTTCTTCAAATTTCTTTTGTGCTTTGGCATTATCTGCACTTACACCTAATAATTCGTAATTATTGGCTTGAAAGCGTTCGTAATTGTCTCTTAAATCACAAGCTTCAGCGGTACAACCCGGCGTATTGGCTTTCGGATAAAAGAATACAACAAGTTTTTTTCCTTTATAATCGGCTAAAGTATGTTGTTTTCCGTTTTGGTCGGTTCCTGAGAAACTTGGTGCGCTATCGCCTACTTTTAAATGTGTCATAATTTTGGGTGTTGTTTGTATGTTGTTTATTGTTTGTTGCTTAGGGAATTTGGATTTTGGAATTTGTTATTGCTATTGTTATTGTTATTGATTTTTGCTATTGCTATTGTTATTGATTTTTGCTATTGCTATTGTTATTGATTTTTGATATTGTTATTGCATTGATTAACTTTACCACATCAAATATACAAAAATGACTAAAAAAGAGCGTGCAACATTTGTTATAAATACGTTAAACGATTTGTATCCTGAAATTCCGATTCCTTTAGACCATAAAGATCCGTATACCTTACTGATTGCTGTTTTACTATCGGCACAATGTACCGATGTTCGTGTCAATCAGATTACACCCTTGTTATTTGCCAAAGCAGATAATCCGTACGATATGATAAAAATGAGTGTAGAAGAAATTAAAGAAATCATTCGTCCTTGCGGGTTATCGCCTATGAAATCGAAAGGCATTCACGGTTTATCTCACATCTTAATAGAAAAATACAATGGCGAAGTACCTCAAAGTTTTGAAGCATTAGAAGCCTTACCGGCAGTAGGACATAAAACCGCTAGCGTAGTGATGAGTCAGGCATTTGGAGTACCCGCCTTTCCAGTTGATACGCACATTCACCGATTATTATACCGATGGAATTTAACGTCTGGTAAAAATGTAGTGCAAA
This sequence comes from Flavobacterium sp., assembly GCA_041303115.1. GTDB lineage: Bacteria > Bacteroidota > Bacteroidia > Flavobacteriales > Flavobacteriaceae > Flavobacterium. The sequence goes on along the minus strand of JBFYPW010000014.1, from coordinate 19,728 downwards.
CAGAAAAAGATGCCAAAGCCATTTTCCCAAAAGAAACTTGGAACGAGTTGCACTTACAAATTATTTGGTACGGCAGAGAATATTCCCCTGCAAGAGGTTGGGATTTAGAAAAAGATATCATTACTAAAACTATTGGACGAAAAACGGTTTTGAATGACTACCATAAAAAAAATGCTTCGAAATAGTTTCCGAAGCATTTTTAATCAATTTGCTATGCTCTCAAAAGTAAGATTTCCTACTTTAACCATTTTCATAGCCTGCGAATAACTCAATATTAAACTAACTACATTTTTACTGGGTTTCATTTCTTTAATTGATTGTCTTTTTTTAGCGTAAAGTTTTCCCATATACGAACTTAAATGTTTATTTATAGGATAACGCAAAAACACAATATATTATTGTATGAATTGTTTAATTCGTTAAAATAATATTATTTTTTTCGATAATTTTTCTCATATTAATTACAGCATAGCGCATTCTACCCAAGGCAGTATTGATGCTCACACCTGTAATTTCTGAAATTTCTTTGAAACTTAAATCATCGAAAAAACGCATTTTTATCACTTCTTTCTGATCTTCAGGTAGTTGTTCTAAGATTTTTCTAACATCTAATTCCACTTGGTTTTCAATTAGTTGGTTTTCAATTGTCAAACTAGAATCGGTCATAAAATCAAAAATACTATATTCATCAGTTTCTCGCTGATATGGCATTTTTTTATTATGTCTGAAATAGTCAATAACTAAATTAGAGGCAATACGCATTACCCAAGGTAAAAACTTTCCTTCTTCATTGTACCCTTTGGTGCGTAGGGTTTTAATTACTTTAATAAACGTATCTTGAAAAATATCATCGCATACCGAACGGTCTGGAATTTTAGAATAAATAAATCCAAAAATTTTAGACTGGTGTCTTTCTATTAAAATTTGTAAAGCTGCTTCGTCTCCGCTAATGTAGTTTTGCAATAAAATTGCATCAGGAGTTTGTACGTAATTTGCCATAAATATACTTTTTAGATTTGGAACTAAAATTTTAAAAAAGTATTTTTATATTATAAGCAAATCGGTTTTAGGGGTTAATTAGTAGCAAATATAATGTTAAATATTTCTAAATACCAAATATAATTTAAAAATTTAACATTTTTAATGTACTAAAGTGAAAAAAGATGCGTTGAAAAAAGTGATAAACTAGTGAGTTTATTGATATACTTTAATATAATCTAAAATGAATTTTTGTGGTAAAATAGAAGCATCAATTGTTGGACCACCGAAATTTCCGCCTATTGCCACATTAATAATAAAATAAAAAGGTTGGTTATATGGCCAAGTATTTTCATCTTTTACTTCAGGTTGAAACGTGTAAACTAACGCATCGTCAACAAAAAATGCTATTTTATCTTTCGTCCAATCAATAGCGTACGTATGAAAACCTTCTTCTATCGTTGGGATTGTTGTTTTCTTTGTATTAATTGTATTTCCATGACTGGCTTGTGTATGTAATGATGTAAATACAATATCAGGTTGTTTACCTACATATTCTAAAATATCAATTTCGCCACATTTAGGCCAACCTACTGTGGAGATGTTTTGACCCAACATCCAAAAAGCTGGCCATAATCCAGTACCAACTGGTAATTTTGCACGCGTTTCAATGCGTCCGTATTGAAATACTTTTTTATTTTGAGTAGTAATTCTTGTAGAAGTGTAGCTTTCGCCTTCTTTTTTTGCTTCAATAATTAAAAAACCATCTTTTAGTTCGTGATTTTTATTTGTATACAATTGGGCTTCATTATTTCCCCAACCACATAAATTTGGGCAACCATTACCCAATTCGAAATTCCAAGTAGTTTCATCGAGTGTAGTGGTATTAAAATTTTCTTCCCACACCAATTTTCTTTTATCGTCTTGCGAAAATGAAAAATGACTAACTAAAAATAAAACAAGAAATAATCGCATGTTAATTGGTTTTTATAAATTCAAAATTAGCCTCAATTGTTTTGTCTGAGCTTCCTCCTACAAATACTTTGAAATCTCCTGCTTCGGTTTCCCATTTGTTGTTAGCCGTATAAAAGGCAAGCATTTCTTCTGTAATTGTAAAAGTAATAGTTTTGGTTTCGTTAGGCTTTAAGGCTACCATTTCGAATCCTTTTAATTCTTTAACTGGTCGAGTGGTACTACCAATTATATCTCTAATATACAATTGTACTACTTCTTTACCTGCTACTGCACTATTGTTTTTTAATGATACTGTAACATTTATATTTCCTCCTTGAGCTAATGTAGTAGTGCTTAATTTTAAATCTGAATATTCAAATTTAGAATAGCTTAAACCGTGCCCAAAAGCAAAAAGTGGTGTGTTTTTTTCATCTGAATAATGCGACCAAAATACACTTTCTGGTTCGTTCATTGTAGGGCGTCCAGTATTTTTATAATTATAATATATAGGCACTTGCGCTACATTTCTTGGAAACGTCATAGGTAATTTTCCACTTGGGTTGTAATCGCCATACAACACTTGAGCGATAGCATTTCCACTTTCTGTACCCAAATGCCAAGCTTCAACAATAGCAGGAATGTTTTCTGCAGCCCAAGGAATAGCTAATGGACGACCGTTATTTAAAACCAAAACAATGTTTTTATTTACTTTATAAATGGCTTCTAATAATTCTTGTTGTACACCCGGTAAACCTAGATCTGTTCTACTTCTACCTTCACCAGTTTGCAACCCGTGTTCTCCTAAAACCATTACTACAACATCTGCTTTTTTAGCTACATCAATAGCTTCTGCAAAACCTGATGTGTCAGTTGTATTTATGTGCGTTTCCCATACAAACTGAGTTCTCCCTTTTGTAAGATCGGCACCTTTTACATAAGTAAGTTGGTTGTTTTTATATTGCTGCATACCTTCTAATACAGAAACAGCTGTATTGTCTTGTGCTGCGATACGCCAACTACCTAAAGGACTTGTTTTGTCAGTAGCTAAAGCACCAATTAAAGCAACTTTTTTACCCGATTGCGCTAATGGCAATAAATTGTTTTCGTTCTTTAATAAAACAATTGATTTTTTCGCTACATCTAATACCGCATCATGAAATTCTTGTTTTCCTACCGTAGCTTTTTCATGCGCTTCATCGCAATATTTATATGGATTGTCAAATAAACCCAATTCGAATTTTACTTTAAGAATTCTTCTTGCGGCATCATTAATTAGATTTTCACTTACCTTTCCTTCTTTTACTAAAGCACTTAAATGTTCTACATACGCATACGATTCCATATCCATATCTGAACCAGCTTGAATAGCAATTTCTGCAGCATGTTTACTGTTTTTAGCATAACCATGAGGAATCATTTCAATAATAGAACCCCAATCAGATACTACAAATCCGTCAAAATTCCAGTTCTTTTTTAAGATATCTCTTTGAAGTAATTTGCTACCTGTTGCGGGAACACCATTTAGTTCATTGAAAGAATTCATAAACGTTTTTACACCTGCATCTACAGACGCTTTAAAAGGAGGTAAAATCACATTATGAAGTACCTCATCACTAACCATTACGGTATTGTAATCTCTACCGGCTTCTGCAAAAGCATAACCTGCAAAGTGTTTGGCACAAGCCAAAATGTTTTTATTTGTAGATAAATCACCTTGAAATCCGTTTACTCTGGCAGCTGCTATTTTACTCCCTAAATACGTGTCTTCACCAGCACCTTCCATAACTCTACCCCATCTGGCATCTCTTGAAATATCTACCATTGGTGCAAATGTCCAGTTAATTCCTTCAGCAGCAGCTTCTTCTGCTCCTACTTGCGCTGATTTTTTAATAGCTTCTAAATCCCAACTTGCCGCTTCCGCTAATGGAATAGGACTTATGGTTTTATGTCCATGTATAACATCGAAACCAAATAATAAAGGAATTCCCAAACGTGTTTGTTCCACAGCGATTTTTTGAATCGCATATACATCCTTTACTCCTTTTACATTTAACATGGAACCTACTAAACCATTCTTTAAATCGTTATATTTTTTGGCAGCCTGTCCGTCTTTTGGAGCGGGTCCTGTAATTTCCCAAAAACCATTATACTGATTTAATTGTCCAATTTTTTCATCCAACGTCATGATATTCAAAAGTGAATCTACTTTTTGATCTAACGTTTTTGTTTTAGCAGAAAAGCTACTCTTCTTAGGAGTAGCGCAACTGATAACCATTACACTGGCAATTAGGTAAAATTTTATTGATTTAAAATCCATTGTTAAATTAAATGAGATAAAAAATGAATAACAAGAAGACATATATACGTCTTCTTGTTATTACTTAGTTTTATAAATATTATTGATATACTCTTACGTAATCTACTTCCATTGCAGATTGTGAAAACGCTGGGTCTATTGTACCTCCAAAGTTACCTCCCATAGCTACATTAAGTATCAAGAAGAAGTTTGCATTAAATGGTAAAGAACCTGAATTTGCTACCGTATGGAACAATACATTATCTACATATAATTTTATAGAATTAGGTGACCATACTGCTTTATAAACATGAAATTGAGTAGAAGCACCTGTAATCATGGTTGTATTTGTATTGGCATTTCCACCAAAGTTTCCAGGATAATGTAATGAACCATGAATTTTGTTTGGTTCATTTCCTTTGTGTTCCATTATGTCAATTTCTCCACAAGCTGGCCAAGTATTGGTTGCATAATTTTCACCTAACATCCAAATAGCAGGCCATGTTCCACCGCCTACAGGAAGTTTTGCTCTAACCTCAACTTTTCCGTATTTAAATTCGAATTTATTTTCAGATTTTAAACGTGCTGAAGTATAATTTGAACCACTTAAATTTTGAGCTTTTGCAGTTATTTTAAGGTTACCCCCTTCAACAATAACATTATTTGCACTATTTGTGTAATATTGAGACTCTCCATTACCCCATCCGCCAGCGCCTAAATCATACCCCCATTTAGAAGTATCTGGTGCTCCATCTGTATTAAATTCGTCTGACCATACTAAGTTTGTATAATCTGTAATTGGATCTTGAACTGGTTGAATTGTAGTAAACGTATGGTACCAAGCTAATGCTGGATTTCCACCCATTACCGCTCTTACTACCATTCTGTTATTAGTAATAGACATAATTTCGTAAGAACTTTGTCCAATATAATATCCCATAAATCCTCCGTCAGAAATATTTAACATCGTACCACGTGTTTGATTCGGAATATTATTTCCAACCACTAACGATTCAGATGGCGATAAAGTAACTGTTTTTAAACCTGAAGTATCATAAGAATAACATCCATCATCTGGTGAAGTTGCACCCACTACACTATTAAAATCTTTATTAAAGAATGTACTTCCTCCATTATCTAAAAGGAATTTTAATTGACCTCCTACTAATGAAAAATGCAAAACATTTTCATATAAACAGCTACTAGCCGGACTTCCAGCTTTTTCCCATGGGGCTGCTTGATACCAGTGTGGATAATAATTTTGAGTTGCATCAGTGCTATTAGGACCTACACCCAAGTGTCCTGGCTCTGAAGCAGACCAATACCAACTTTTTTGAGAACCTCCAGTTAAAAACTGAACCGCTTCTGCATCAGTAAAATCACTTCTAACTTGTAACGTTAAAGTAGTTGTAGTACTAACACCACCTTTACCTGAAGCAGTTACCGTAATAGTATACTCATTGGTTCCTGGTTGTGTAAAACGTTTTTGCAATTGTCCCGAAGGCGCATTTGCAGTAGTTCCATCACTAAATACATATTTATAAGAAATTGCATTTGTAGCTGTTGCTACAAAATTAACCACACCTGAACCATCTCCATTTGGATTAGCGGTACTTACACCTTCAATATTTGCTTGAACGGTTAAATTTGTAGGTGCTGATAAATCACCAAACACATTATCTTCTTCCTGACAGCTAAAAACTAAAAGTAGTGATAGCGTAACTAATAAATTATTTACAATTGTTTTCATGTTTGATTGTTTTTAGTTAGATAATTTAATGTCATCGAAATAATAAGTTGCTCCGTTTCCAGCATTACCGAAATCGAAAAACACTACTACTCTTTGATAATTATTAGCATTATTTATACCTGTGAAATTATAGGTTAATTCTTCCCAACCATTTGCTACTGTAGTAGTCGCATCTAATTCGGTATTAATACCTGTTCCGTTTGCTAAGTTTTCTAATTTTAATTTTACTACAGCACCTGCTTGTGGCGACCATACTTTCATTTTAATTTTTTGCATGGTAGCAAAATTAATTGGACTGCTTAGTTCGATAAATGAACCTCCCCAAGTTTGTGCACCACTAGTTTTAACTGTTCTTCCAACTTTAGTAGTAGTATTAATACCTGTTACGTTAGGATTAGTTACTACATCTGTTGACACGCCACCAAAGTTTGTAAATGAATACGTTAATGTAGTAGATTGAAACGTTAATGGTAATACTAAACTTTCAGCACCAGTAGTAAGTTCTACATCATCAAAATAATAATTTAATCCCGTACCCGCATTTCCAAAATTGAAAAACAAAACTACTCTTTGGTAATTATTTGCATTATTGATACCTGTAAAATCAAAAACTAAATCTTCCCAAGCATTAGCAGTTGTGTTTGTAACATCTACTTCTGTATTAATATTTGGATTGGCTAAATTTTCTAACTTCATTTTAACTGTAATACCAGATTGTGGTGACCATGCTTTAATTTTAATTTTTTGCATGGTAGCAAAATTTATTGGACTACCTAATTCGATAAATGAACCAGCCCATACTTCTGAACCAGTATTTTTTGTAAGTTTAGCCACTTTTGCACTTCCATTTCCTCCATTAACATTTGGATTATTTACTACTGTTGTATTAGCACCACCAAAGTTGGTAAATGCATAATTTAATGTAGCTGATTCAAAGTTAATTGGCATTAAAACTGGATTCGAAATCGTTACATTTTGTTGGTATTCAGTTGTTGCAGCACCACCACTTAAAGCTACCACTTTTACTGTAAAAGTTCCAACTGATGCGTACGTATGCGTCACGGTTTGACCTTCCATAAAGTCTTGCGGTACTTGATTTGGATCTTCACCCCAATATACTTGGAAAAACGTTTCTAAATTTGCAGTTGCTTGAGCTGTTATAGCCATATTATTTCCAACCACAGGACTAATGGTAACATTTAAATTTGTAGGTGCTAAAAAAGACACCGTAAGTGATTGTGTAACTTCTGTCTTTTGTCCGTCTAAAGCCATTGCTACAATTCGAACTGGAAAAACACCTTCTGTATACACATGATCAACTGAACTTCCTGGGCTTACAAAAGCAGGAGCAGTAGTTCCATCACCAAAATAAATTTCATATTGCGTTACACCTTCACCTTTTGGAATGATAGTTACTTTACCTGAATTATCTTGTTTAATTGTCATTAAAGCAGAAATATTTCTTGGTGCATTTACACCTTCTAAATCTGTGCTGCTCTCATCAATTGTACAACCAAAAATGGTTAATACAAATAAGCTTAATACTAATTTTATATTTTTCATATCTATTGAATTTTAGTAGTTAGGGTTTTGTTGCCAATTTCCGTTTGAGAATTGAATTTCTTCTAATGGAATTGGAAATAAATCGTGTTTTCCAGTAACAAAACCAGTAATTGAAGTTGCCGCTTTGTTAGTTCTTACTAAATCGAAGAAACGGTGGCCTTCACCCATTAGTTCTAATTTTCTTTCCGCCCAAATAAAATCTGTTAAAGCTGCTCCAGAAGCTGAAATATCGTGATTGTTATCTCCAAAAGCTCTTCTTCTTACTAAATTTAAGTACGTTCTTGCTTTAACATCATTTCCACTTCTATTGAAAGCTTCAGCCGCCATAAGCAATACATCTGCATAACGAATCGCTCTATAGTTGTTTGGATTGGTTAAGTTTTGGTCTCCAATATTTGAATCACCTTGACGTGCTAAATATTTTCTGTTAAAAAACCCTGTATGTTTATAACCTTCACCATAAGAAGCGTTGTTTGCTGCAGCCCAAGTAACAATATTTAAGATAGCAACATCACGTCTGTTATCACCAACTTCATAGGCATCATAAGAGGCTTGAGTAGGTACATTAAAACTATATCCACCATCAAAAAACGGTCCGCTATAATTTCTAATTCCGTTGAAACCTACAGCTACATTCCCTTTACTACATTGTAAACAATCAAAACTAGCACCTTGAGCATCAGTATATTGAATTTCAAAAACAGATTCTGAATTGTTTTCGTTGTTATTTTCGAAAATAGTATTGTAGTTGCTTACCAAAGTATATGAATTACTAGTAATTACTTGATCTAATACTGTAGCTGCTTGAGAAAATTTATTTTGAAATAAATACGTTTTTCCTAAAAGCGCTTGTGCTGCACCTTTAGTTACTCTACCAACTTGAGGAGCTGTTGGGCTTAAATTATCAATTGCGAAAAGTAAATCTGCTTCAATAGCAGCATAAGAGTCTGCAATAGAAGAACGAGGAATTGATTTCTCATCATCTAATTCGAATCTTTTATCTCCTTTTAACGGAATACCTCCAAAAAACTTAACCAATTCAAATCTGAAATAAGCACGTAAGAAACGTGTTTCTGCAATGATTTGATTTTTCCCTGTAAAGTCAATTTTATCTTTAAATTCTAAGATATAGTTACAACGTTGCACACCTGCTGATGTCCAGTTCCATACATCTTTTAAGTTTCCATTAACAGGCGTGTGAGTCATTTCATCAATTTGTTGAATTCCTAACACATCTGTAGCACTTTCACCTCCAGAAAGCGTATTATCAGATGCAATTTCTCCTAACATTACGTTAATGTATGTAGAATTTAACATTTCGTATGCACCAATTAATGCATTATTATAATCTTGCTCTGAATTGAAATAATTTTCAGAATCAATAGTGTACGGAGGATTTTCGTTAATAAAATCTTCTGAACATGAAACCGTAATGGCTGCAATTCCTGACAAGAATAAAACGGGTAATAAAATATATTTTTTCATTTTAATAATTTTAAAAATTAACATTAAATCCAAATGAATATGTTCTTGGAGTTGGATAAAAACCATAATCAATTCCACCAGATATAGGATTACCTGTATTAGCAGCTGGATCGAATCCTCTGTATTTTGAAAAGGTTAACACATTATTTGCAGCAGCATAGAATCGTACTTTTGAAATACCTAATTTTGCTATAACCTTAGAAGGTAATGTATATCCAATTTGAACATTTTGAATTCTTAAGAAAGAAGCATCTTCTACAAAATAACTAGAAAATAAGTTGTTGTTAGTCGCTCCAGTTGTAACTCTAGGCACGGTATTACTTGTACCTTCACCAGTCCATCGGTCTAAAACATAATCTAATTTATTTAATCTGTTTTCTGTTCTTTCGTAATTTCTAATTAAATCATTTCCAACAGATGCATAAGCATAAGCAACAAAATCAATGTTTTTGTAATTTACATTTACATTAAATCCTAAAGTAAAATCTGCAATTGGTTTTCCAATATACGTTCTATCTTTAAAATCGATAGCACCATCGCCGTTAATATCTTTATAACGAATATCACCAGGAGAAGTTGCTGAACCTAAACCAGTTTGTGATGGATGTGCATTAATCTCAGCTTGATTTTGGAAAATCCCATCTGCTTGTAGACCATAGAAAACGCCCATTGGTTGTCCTACTTCCATTCTTGTTGGAGCCAATTGTCCAATTCCAAAAGAACCTGATTCAATATACCCTGTAGAATTTTTTACTTCTAAAACTTCATTATTAATAGTTGTGGCATTAAAACCTAAACTATATTTTATTTTATTCGAATCATTTTTGTAATTCAATGAAAACTCAAAACCTTTATTCACTACCGTACCTGCATTTACAGTTGGAGATCCAGATCCTGGAGCATATCCACCATTTATACCCGAAATTGGCACACCTCCTACTAATAAATCAGTTCTTTTGTCATTAAAATAATCCGCAGTAATATCAATTTTGTTATTCAACATTCTTACATCTAAACCTAAATCTAGCTTAGTATCTGTTTCCCATTTAATTTTAGTGTTAGGGATTTTTCCTGTTGCCACACCGTTAGTTAAAGTATTATTGATTACATAAGATGAATTTACAAGTAAGGATCTAAAGTCACTATTACCAGCCACGTCATTACCTAATGTTCCATAACTACCTCTAATTTTTAAGAAGTTAACAAATCCGTCTTTCTTGAAAAAGTCTTCTTGAGAAACAATCCAACCTCCTAAGATTGATTTAAAAACAGCTACACTGTTTTTAGTAGGAAAACGACTTGATTGATCACGTCTTACAATAAATGACAAAAGGTATTTTTCTTTAAAATCATAATCTAAAGTAGCAAACAAAGAAGGACGTTTGTATGGTGAAGATTTATAAGAACCCGATGTAATTACGCCTTCTGGTGGTGTACCGTTAGCCAATTGGATATCTGCATATTCCCAAGAGTTATATGGCACATCAAAACCAGTCCCGTATAATCCTTCGCTTTTTTCTTCAAATAAAGTTCCTCCAGTTGTTAATTTTAATTTGTGATTGTCAAATAAAACTTTTTCATATTCAGCAAACAAATCAAATGTATAATCACTGAATCGAATTGCATTTTGAGAAACACTATTTCTATCTACGTTAAATACTTTAGTACCACCATAGGATATTTTCTTACTAAATGATTTCCCAACAGAATTAGCTGAGTTAAAACCATATCGTGAAGTAATTTTTAAATCCTTAATAGGTTTGTATGTTAAAATAAAGTTACCATTAATTTTCTTTTGATTGTAACTGTTGTGCGTATTTGCTATTTGAGCCAATGGGTTAATTACTTCATTACCATAACCCGCAGTGGCTGGAACTAATGTATAATCACCATTTGCATCGTAAGGTGTAAGTGTAGAAGGTGTGTTTATTGCATTAAATAATACAGAACCTAAACCATTTTCATTTAAACCTTGTCTGTTGTAATCCGTGTAATATAAATTTGTAGATAAATTAACTTTATCTGTTATATCTACTCCAAAAGAAAATCTAGCGTTACTTCTATCAAATCCAGATTTATCTAAACCGATAATACCATCTTGTTTAATTTTAGAAGCACTAAACGTATAAACCATTTTCTCTGAACCACCAGAAACAGCAAAATCATGATTTACAATTTTTGCTTTGTCAAATACTTCATTTTGCCAATTTGTACCTAAGCCTAAACCTGATACATTTGGATAAGGAATCGTTTGTCCGCCATTCGCAAAACTTTCATTTAAAAGCAATGCATATTCCGTAGCATTTAGAAGGTTTAACTTTCTAGTCGTTTCTTGTTGTCCAAAATAAGCATTATAAGACACTTTTGTTTTAGCATTTTTCTTTCCTTGTTTTGTAGTAACTAATACCACTCCATTTGCTCCTTTAGCTCCATAAACCGAAGCTTGTGCATCTTTAAGAACCGTAATGCTTTCTATATCAGAAGGATTCAATAAATTAATATCTCCTTGATATCCATCAATTAAATACATTGGCTCACTATTAGTATTAGAAGAAATACCTCTAATTCTAATATTTAAACCAGAACCAGGCGCCCCAGAACCAGTTGTTACAACAACTCCTGAAACAGTACCTTGAAGTGCTTGTGCCGCTTGTATAGGTTTTAATTGTTCGATAGTTTTACTAGATACATAAGAAATAGCTCCAGTCACATCTTTTCTCTTTTTAGCAGAATACCCTACCACAACTACTTCTTCAATTGCCTTGTTGTCCTGTTTTAAAGAAATGGTTATGTTTTCATTTTTTGATACTACAAATTCCTGAGAACTGTATCCGTAAAATGAAAATGTAAGTGTACTTCCTACAGCTACATTAGAAACTGTAAAACTACCATCTGCAGCAGAAGACGCTACACCGGCTTTGTTTAGTAAAACAGTAGCACCGCCCAATGGCGTATTTGTGCTAGAATCATAAACTTTTCCAGATACGGTTACCGATTGTGAAAAACCGATAGCTGTAAATAACAGAAAAGCAAATTGCCATAATTTAGATTTCATAAATGTATAATTTATTTGTTAGTTTAGTTATTTGTAAAATTATAGGTTAATCATAATATTTGTGTAATTATAACCTTTACAAAAAACATACAATTTAAAAAAAATGTACTTTATTTATGGTATTCGCAATAAAAGTCCAGCAATTATTATGTTTCACAAATATTTAATTTGTCTTATTTTTTTAATATTACACAGTGTTTTGTATTACGATAACGTTGTTGTAGTGTTTTTGTATAGGTAAAACAGACTTTATGTTGTACTGTTAAAAAGACAATATATATTCTACCAATCCTTTTTCATGTGGTAAATCCATTTTTTTACGCAAACGATATCTTTTAATTTCTACACTTCGAACTGAGATATTTAAAAGTGGTGCAATTTCTTTAGAAGATAAATTCAATCTCAAGTAGGCACATAACCTTAAATCGTTTGGCGTTAATGAAGAATGGGCTTGTTTTACTTTCTTTAAAAAGTTATTATCAGCAGTATCAAATGCCTCTTTAAAAACCGTCCAAGTATCCTCTTCACTAATATTTTTAGTAATAGTAGTAATTACAGATTTTATGCTTTTACTGCCTTCTTCTGTATTGTTTTTTAAATCTTCTTTGATTAATGATAGGAGCTCGTTCTTCTTAATTAAACTCATAGTAGAAACCGCCAATTCTTTATTTTTAATATCTACGTCTTGGGATAATTGTTCGTTTTTCAAGCGCATGATTTGCTGATTACTTTCTAAAGCCGCTATTTCTAATAGTAAATTATTTTCTTCTATTAATTTTTGTTCTTTTTCTCTATAGTATTTTTTGTAGGTTTTATGAATGTATACGGCGCCTACAATTCCTAATAATAAATATATTAAAACTAATAAATTAGTGGCATACCATGGCTTATTTATAGTAAACGTATAGGTTGCTACGTTTTCTGGTTTAGAATTGGCTATTTTCGCTCTTACTTTAAATACATAAGTTCCCGGAGGTAAATTTTTAAAATTGGCACTGGTTTTCGCACTCCATTCACTCCATTGATCATGCAAACCTTCTAAAATAAATTGATATTCAGCATTAATGTATTTGTTGTATTCTGGAACGGTATAATTAAATGTTATATTATTTTCATCGTAAGCTAATTCTCCATCATCTTTAATAGAGTAATTAACGATTTTTTCATCTAATTTATTGACTGAAATATTAGAAATAGACACACTATAATTTTTAAAACTCAAGTCGTTTAAATTAATCGTATAATAGCCATCGGTAGTACCAATTAAATAATTTGCATTTGATAATTGTGTTATGTTTTCATAACCTAACATGGAGTTGGTTAACGAGGCAGGAATTGGAATAATATTTTCTTTTAATTGACTGCTTAACTTACTTAAAGTAAAATAATGAATATAATTTTTTGAAAACAACCAAAGTTTATTAGAGTTATCTACTATTAATTTCCCAGAAGTATATTCATCTTTTTCAAAAACAGCACTTAAATTTTTATCTTTTACAAATCGTTTTGTTTGATTGTTTAATTTAAAAATACCTTCTTTATTTGCGTAGTAAATATTAGAATTAAATTGCGTCAAACTAGCATTCTTCCCTTTAGTTGGTGTCTTATAAGCAAATACTTTTTTGGCTGTTGCGAAAGATTTATCAAGTTGAAAACGGAATACACCCTTGTATTCATGACTTACATAAACTTCTAAATTAGAGGCAATTTCAAAATATTTTGAAGAGTAATCAAAACCTGCTATTTTATTTTTAAACTGCCATTGATTCCCTACTTTTTGTAAAACAGAAATCCCATAATAATTACCTTGTAGTAATAAATTTGGTTGATTTGGAACGGTTTCAAATTTCCAAGTTCCTGAATTTGAAAATATTAATTTAGCTACATTAGTAGTTACAACAAAAGTTCCTGAATCATGTCCACAAAACAAAGTACCATTATGAGCAAAAATTGACCAAACTTGCCCTTTGGTTCCGCTAATAAATTGGAAAGAAGCATCGCTTAAAACATTTTTATAAAATAATCCTTGGTTGGTTCCAATATACAAATTACCATTGTGAAGTAATGAAGTATAAACGGTACCTAAAATACCTGTATCGTCAGAAAAACTTCTAATCGGCGATTGCAAATTGATACAGTTTATACCATTATCTAATCCAATCCATAAATTTTTATCCACATCTTCAAACAAAGACAAGGCGGTGTTGTTACTTAACCCTTTATTCTGCGTTATGTGGTATTTCTTTTTCCCCTCTGCAGAAATAACAAAAATACCGTTTGAAACCGTTCCTATCGCAAAACCTTTATCTGAAAGTTGCTGACTACTATATACGCTACTTGAAGCTATTTCCGAATCAACTTCTGTAGCAAATTTCGCCACATTACCCGCAATTAACTTGTAAAATCCAGAATACTGCGTTTGTAATAATAAGCCTTCATCCGTTGAAAAAATGGAAACAATTTTATTGTTCTTTAAAATAGGATGATTTGAAATTAATTTTTGCTTTCCATTTTCAATTTCAAATAAACCATCATTCGCCACTTGAAAATAAATAGCATTATCTACTTGAAATGATTTTAAAATTCCTTTACTTGAAGGAATTATACTAAATTTTTGCGTTTTAGTATCATAAATATAAATTTGATTTAATGACTGAAAAATCACCCATTGTTCATAATTTAAAATGTTCCAAAATTGTTCATCATCTATAATTTTAGATTTAATTTTATCACTTAACGAGTTGTACTTTAGTTTATTATTGGCTTCTCTAACCCAATATCCAAATTCCATATAACAACCTGTATAAATTCTGTCTCCGACTACTTTTACTGAACGAGTAATGGTTTCGTTTGGGGATGGATATAAATTCCAATTGGTCCCGTTAAACTCCAAAAGTCCATCGTTATTTGCAAAAAATAAGAATTGGTGCTTGTCTTGAGAAATCATCCAATTTTGATTTCCTGCATTATAAATACTGGAAGGATATTTAACTATAGGAGGCAATTGCTGTGCATACCCTACAAAAGAAAATACTATTAAAAGATAAAAAGTAAAAATAGGTTTTTGGAAGCCTTTCATTTATTAAAAATATGGTTAACGATTATAAAAGTATTGATAAAATTTTGAAAAAGAAAATATTACAAAAAAAAAGCACGTTTCAATTGAAACGTGCTTTCTAATTTGAACTAAATGATTATTGTTTAATAAATTTCGAAGTACTTACTTTTCCTTCAGAAATTACTTTAACTAAATAAATACCATCTTGTAAACCTGATACATTCAATACTGTGTTATCAGCATTAACCTTTACATTCATTACTTCTTGTCCTACAACACTATAAACAGATATAGCATCCATTTTATTAGCAGAAGTAATGGTTAACATATTTGAAGTTGGATTTGGATACATACTAATTTTAGCCATATCAAATGATTGGTTTGATAATGCAGCAGTAGTAAAATAAACATTATCTACAAACAATGTACCTGCACCTACAGGTAAACCTGAAAATATTAATTGAGCAATATGTCCTTTTGTAACTAAACCAGTAAAATTAGATAAAGGAATATGGTAGCTATTCCAAGTTGATAGTGTTGGAGTGAAAATTAATTCATGATTTACATCATCACCGCCTCCAAAAGCAGCATTAGCACCAAAATCTACTAATTTAACTCTAAATGTAGTCATATTAGGCGTCCACGCATCAACATGTAAAAAAAGCATGTTTGTAGCGTTAATTTGAGATGTTACAGTTTCAACTCCTACAAAATCTAAATTTGTATATTTTTTTGTGTCATTTCCTTGAATCTGAATGTTTGTTAGTACACCTGAAGACCAATTTGTTTGCCAAGTATCAACAGGAACATTTGTGTAAGCATTACTAAACATAGAAATTACATTTGCTGCTGGTATTGTTGGTGTTGGCGCAGCAGTCATTGGTTCAGTAACAGGATTTGTAGTACATGCAGCACAAGATGCCCAACATACTGTTGGTTGTACTAAATTCTGATTTGCAACTACTAAAGTTCTGTTTGTAAATCCTCCTGTAGTGATTGTACAAGTTGTTCCAGATGCTAATTGTTCAGAACCAGCCCAGTTATCTCTTGAAAATTTATACTCGTGTGTTCCAGGAGCAATAGCAATAGTTGCTTCCCAAACTCCGTCAGCATTAGCATCAGTCATTGGGTTAGCATCTCCAGACCAGTTATTGAAAGTACCACTTACATAAGGCGTAGTAAATCCCGTTTGTTGTGTCATATCTACTTTGAAAGTTACGTTAACTGGAGTTGGTGGAGGAGTTGTACCTACAACAGTTACATTACCTAAAGCAGTTTCATTTGCTGGATTTCCGTTTAATCCTTTTACTGTGAAACCATATTGTACTAATAAACCAGTTGGAATTGCTGTTACTGTACTTAAATTAAAAGTACCGGTAGCAGTTAACGGTAATGTTACACTAAAATCTGTAGAATAATTATTTGCAGGATTTAAACCTTTAATAAAAGCCACAGCAGTATACCCTGAAGCTAAATTATGATTGGTAACATTTCCTGTAAAGGTAACTATTTGTCCCGCTAAACTAGCATTTTCAACATAGGTATTACCTTCAAATATTTTATTACCTAACCCTGCTCCATTTGTCCAATACGCAAGGTCTGCAGCTGAAGTTGCATTAGCATAGGCATTAAAATTAGGTTGTAACTTTAAGGTATTCGTAGAAGCCGTAAGTGTAGTTTTTAAATCTGGTAATGCCCATGAACTTCCAAAAGCCCATGTAGTTCCATCAGTTTGAAATACATTAGCATAACCTAACCAGCTTGATGCACCATTTACAGTCACAGTTGTTTGTGCCTGCACATTTTGATAACTTGTAAAAATACAAATACCAATTAAAAAGAATTGTAATGTTTTTTTCATTGTTTTTACGTTTTAAGATTAATCAAATATAAATAAGATTTAAATTCATAGTTTTTTTTTGATATATATAAAAACTATACTACTTTTCTACAAAGAAGTAATGTAGTAAATGCTTATAAAATACTGATAAATATAGATTTAGTAAATTTAATTGATAATACTACACATACAATAATTCACATAATGATAAGTTAATGTTGTGGTAACCTACAACGATTTCGTGAAATAAATACATTGTTTTTTCACGTAAAAAAGCAAAAAAACGTCAAATGACGGAAGAAATACTAATTACTCAATAATTACTACAATAAATTACATATAATGAAATTATTAATAATATATATTAGTAGTTTGATAATAGACACAAAAAAAACACGACATAATTTGCCGTGTTTTTTCTATATGATTTAAATTATTTCTTAATTACCTTTTTAGTAAACAATTCATTATTAACAATGAAACTTAAGTAATACATACCAGATTCTAAATGCGATAAATTAAAAGTATATTCGTTAGTATTAACATCAAAACGATTTACTACTTGTCCTAATGAATTATACAATACACAATCAGAAATAGGCGTTGCAACTTGAATCGTAAGTAAATCCGCACATGGATTCGGATATAGTTTAACAGATTCTAAATCGAATGTAGAAGCCGATAGATTTGTATTTAATTTTATATCATCAAAATAATAGGTTTCTCCAGTACCTACAGCACCAAAATTACAAAACACTACTACTCTTTTATAATTATTTGCATTCACTACGTTTGGAAATACAAATGTTAATTCTTCCCAGGCATTTGCAGTTGTATTTACGGCATCAACTTCTATATTAACAGCAGCATTAGTTAAATTTTCTAATTTAAGTTTGAACGTTTTCCCTGCATATGGTGAATACACTTTCATTTTAATTGAGTTTACTACAGAAAAATCTACAGCATTTGCTAACTCAATAAATGAACCCGCCCAAGTTGTGCCCGCATTTTTTGTTAATTTAGCTACGTTACTTGAAGTATTAATTCCATTACTCTGTGGATTTGGAATTTTTGTAGTAACCGCATTTCCAAAATTAGAAAACGAATAGGTAATCGTCCCAGATTCAAAATCTAATGGTAAATTAGGCTTTTCAATTTCTGGACCAAAAGTAATATTATCAAAATAACATATATTATCAGTAGTTCTTGTTTGGAAGTCAGGAAAAATAACAATTTGATCGTTTGTTTCTCCTATTTTTGAAGAAAAATCAAATATTAATTCTTCCCATTGATTGATAACAGAATTTGATTTTTTAATTTCTCCAGTAGATCCATTTGTAGCATTCACAAATTTTATACCTACATCACTAATTACACTTTTATAAACCATAATTTTCACTGTACAATTACTTGCTGTAATAGTATAAGTTCCAAAAGCAGACGGTCCTGACGGCACAGATAATTGATGCACCGATTCTACACCCGCGAAAGGAGCTCCGGTAGATAATGTTGTCAATTTTGCAACAGTTGATGAAGTATTTATTCCTGACGTACTAGGATTTGCAACTATCTGAAGAGGTGCATTAGCGCCGTTTTCAAAAGTAATCCAATTCCAAGTTGCACCATTTCCTGACGTTTCAAAATTTATGGGTGCATTTTGCGAAAATCCACTTACAGTGATAAGTGATAATAAAAGTAGTAATTTGTTTTTCATAATTTATTAATTTATTGATTAAGACAAATATATCTATATAGTTATACACCAAATGAATTCTGAATGATATAAAAACTATACAACAGGAAAATATATTGATTTGGATTTATTTCAAGCCTACTTTTATGTTTAATTAATTATCTTTGCCATTCTTATTAAAAACACAATGATGCAATCCGATTTTTCTACTTTAGAACCCAAAAAATTTATCTTGATAAAAGGGGCACAATTGCACAATTTAAAAAATATTGATGTCGCCATTCCAAGAAATCAAATGGTTGTGATTACTGGACTTTCTGGGTCTGGAAAATCAAGTTTAGCCTTTGATACACTATATGCAGAGGGACAAAGACGTTACGTAGAAAGTTTATCTTCCTACGCACGTCAATTCTTAGGAAAATTAGATAAGCCGAAAGTAGAATACATCAAAGGAATTGCGCCTGCCATTGCAATTGAACAAAAAGTAAATACTACAAACGCGCGCTCAACAGTTGGTACATCAACAGAAATATACGATTACTTAAAGTTATTATTTGCCAGAATTGGAAGAACGTATTCGCCAATTTCAGGTGAAGAAGTTAAAAAACATACCGTTTCTGATGTAGTAAAATACATCCAATCATTAGATATTGATTCGAAATGGCTCCTACTTGCTCCTATTCATTTAGAAGAAGGCAGAAAATTACACGACAAACTTAACGTTTTATTACAACAAGGTTTTGCAAGAGTACTTATAGACAATCAAACGGTTCGTTTAGATGATTTTGTTTCGACATTAGAAATGATTGACGAATCTACAATGGCTAACAAAGAAATATTATTAGTTGTTGACAGAATCGTAGTGCAATCAGATGAAGAATTTTTAAATCGAATTGCCGATGCTATACAAATTGCTTTTTATGAAGGAAAAGGAGAATTGTACTTACAAGAGCCTGAAAAAGTAAATCGCAAGGTTTTTAACTCTAATTTTCAATTGGACGGATTGGATTTCTTAGAACCAAACATACATTTATTTAGTTTTAACAATCCGTATGG
>JBFYPW010000013.1:0-26107 GCA_041303115.1 Flavobacterium sp. | reverse complement strand
TTCTAGAATTTCAATTCGGATAGCACGTAAAAAATCTTCACCAGCTGGTAAATGATTCATTCCCTCTTTTTCTTCTAAATCTCCGTTATGATTATTAGAATCTGCTAAACCACACCAAGGCTCAATACATAAAAAAGGGGCGTTTTGTTTGGTCCAAATTCCTAAATATGGAAAATGATCGTAATTCACTTTTAAAATTGCTTTGTCTTTATTTTTTAATGTAACCTCATTTGAATTTAATTGTTTAAAAACCAACGCATCTTTTTCGAATAAAGCATAATTTAAATTAATAGTATTGTTTTTTGCATCAACCAAAGTGGTTTTACCATTAAAACTTTCATTTTCTAAATGGTGCGTTTCAAAGGTATCTGCTGCATTAAATTGTAACAAATAATTTTCAAAATTTTCTGAAATAGCAAAGGCAGGATGTGCTCCAATAGAAAAAGGAAGTACTTCATCCGATTGATTTCGTACAAAATATTCAATAACTAATTCGTTTTGCATTAATGTGTATGCCATTAATAACTTAAAACTAAAAGGATAAATTAATCTTGTTTCTTCAGTTTCATTAAGTTCAAAAATAACTTGAGAATCACTTTTTTTATCGAAAGTAAATTCCATATTTCTGGCAAATCCGTGTCGTGGAAGCTGATAAGTTTTTCCATTGAATGTATAACTATCATTTTTCAAACGACCGACTATTGGGAACAATATCGGTGAGGTTTTATTCCAATACATTTCATCAACTTGCCAAATGTAGTTTTTATTATTTTTTACTAATGAAATTAATTCAGCTCCTAAAGTATTTATGGTTGCAGTAAGTTGTGAGTTTGTAATTGTAACTATCATTTTTTAAATTCTTTTTTTAGTATTGCATAATGTACCGAATCTATAAATTCATTATTCCAGAAAAAATTCTCAACAAAATGTGCTTCTTTTCTGAAACCATTTTTTAATAATACTTTTTCTGAAGCAGTATTATTTGGATCAATAACTGCTTCAACAGAGTGAAATCCGACAGTAATAAAGGCATAATTCAGCATAGCTTTTACAGCTTCAGACACATATCCTTTTCCATCATATTCTGGTAAAATCATATATCCAATCTCGGTACGATAATTTTCTGGTTGTACTCTATAAAACCCCATAAAGCCAATTAGTTTATCTGAATTTTTTAAGTAAACACCCCAATTAATATCGGTATTTTCATCAATTTTAGAGTTCATCATTTGAATCATCGCCAAAGCCTCACCTTCATTTTGCAGAATTGGTCGTGGCACGAATTTCATTCTTTCAGGACTACTTCTTATTTTATAAACTTCTGGAGCATCTGAGTCTTTAAGTCTTCTTAAAACCAATCGTTCAGATTCCAAAATTGGAAAGGGTTCAAAATTTATGGCAAGCATATTTTTTAATTTTGATAATTATTTTGTTTTATTTAACCGCAAAATTCGCAGGGTTTTATTGATTTCTACAATATTAATAATTTCATTAATCTGTGTTGCGCCTATTTATTTTGGGGTTTAATTAATAATTCTACTTCTTTTTCTCTTCGAATATCCTCTAAAATCCAATTCAATTCTGGATCAATGTTGTTTTTTCTATCTTCTAAAGTAGGCAAAATTTCTTTATCTGGAAAAACACCTCTTCCTTCAATATTTGTTTTACCCGCGGCACTTACCAAAGCTAAACCTATTCGTAAATTCACTTTACTATTTGGCAATTGCACCAAAGGCATTTGTGCAGCAACCGTTCCATTATATGCACCTCCGGTTTCTTCGCCAACAAAAAAAGCACGTTGATTTGACTTTAAATTTGAAGAGATAATACTTGATGCAGAAAAACTACCACCATTAATTAACACATAAATTTTTCCTTTAAAATTATTTGATTTTGGATTACGTTGTTTAGAAAATCGATTACTTAAATAGGTACCACTTGCTTCTTTTCTTGTTTTCAAATAAAATAAAGGATAAAAAATAGGCGCACCTAAAATCTTAAAAAACTTAGTAACATAACCACTTCCTTTAAAATAATTCATATGTAAAAAACTAGTTTTTGAAACCACTTCATAATCATCAATAAAGACAAACGGTTGAGAAACTAAATAACTATATAAATCAGCAATTTCATTCAATCTTCCACCACCATTATTACGTAAATCAATAATTAAATTTTTAGTATTTGCTTCAGATAATATGTTAAAAGTATCTTCATAAAAATCGTGATAATTTCCATTAGAAAATCCTTTTATTGACATCATTGCTGTGATACTGTCTTTATCCAAAAATTTTAATTCTCTGGTAAATGTTTTAGTATCGCTATTAAAGCCGTATTTACTATTAAATTTAGCTTTTTCTTTTCTTTCTTTTTTTGATAATTTCAGCTTTTTTTGATTTGAATTTGAACCGAATGTGTCTCGTTTCACAACAAAAAGAGAATCCTTTCCTTCAAGTTTTAGGAGTAAATGCAAACTATCTTGTACTTTTCCTTTATCTAAATTATAAAACGCACCAAAATATTTTCCTAAATATCTATTAATAAAGGTTGTATTATAACCATCCGAAGCTATTCTTTTAGAAAATAATGAAATTAAATCAGATGGTTTTTCAGAATTTATGGAAACAACTTCACTATTTGCTAAAATATAATGACACGAGCGATTTTTTGAAATTATTAATTTGCTGTCGATATATTCAAAATCAAATTGTGAAAAAGGTGATTTTCCTTTTTTATTAATAGCTTGTGCTTCTTTTTTGGTGAATTTTGGCAAACTTGGTGAAACACTTAAATGACCTTGCCCAACATGTTTAACCACTTGGCTCAATT
Source organism: Flavobacterium sp. (assembly GCA_041303115.1). Classification (GTDB taxonomy): domain Bacteria; phylum Bacteroidota; class Bacteroidia; order Flavobacteriales; family Flavobacteriaceae; genus Flavobacterium. The sequence goes on along the minus strand of JBFYPW010000013.1, from coordinate 23,278 downwards.
CTTTATAGAAAGCCAAACCCGTCATAGGTTGTTGAATAGATTTTTTTAAGCTATCAAACTTATTATCTAATTTTTCTTTTGAAATGTACCAATACAATTTTGGATGTAATTGTTTGAGTTTTTTATACGAATAATCAACGTCTTTTTGAAGCTTCTCTGCTGCTATAGGTTGCGCTAATTGCTGATTAAATTTCTTGGTAGATTGACAAGAAAAAAGAAATAGCGTACCGAAAAGTATTATAATGTTCTTCATAAATTTGGGGTTTCTATAATGAAAAACAAATCTAACTAAAAAAAACATCATATCCATAACGAAAAATCATGATGCCTACCACCAATAAAAACAATTTTCGAATAAACTGATTGCCTTTTAAAATTGCCATTCTGGTGCCAATTATACTTCCAGATATATTGGAAATCGCCATAATAATTGCAATTTCTAAAATATAATTTCCTTGCGAAACAAACACGTAAAGGGCCGAAATATTGGTGATGCAATTTATTATTTTCGCATACGCAGATGCTTCTAAAAATTCAAATCCTAAAAGCGCAACAAATCCTAAAACCAGAAAACTTCCTGTTCCTGGACCTAGAAAACCATCATAAAAACCAATAATAATTCCCAGTAAAAATCCAAATAAATACTTTTTTTTATCGGATAACACTTTTGTAGAATAAGAACCAAAATCTTTCTTTTTAAATGTATAAATGGCAATAGCAATTAACATAAAAAAGATGAATGGTTTCAGAATGTTCACATCAATTCGACTAACTAATTTGGCACCAATAAAAGAAAAAATAAAGGAGCTAAAAGCAGTAATTAATAATAATTTCCAATTGAACGTTACTCGTTTTGCATATTGAATCGCAGCTATTGTAGTACCTGAAAGTCCAGCTATTTTGTTAGTACCAAAAGCAGTTGGAATACTTGAATTTGGAAATAAAATCATAAAAGTTGGAAACTGAATTAATCCGCCACCGCCAACGATAGCATCAATAAAACCTGCGAAAAGAGAGGCAATAGCAATTATTAGTAAAATAGAAATGTCGTGTTGGGCAAAAAGTTCTAGTAGATTCATACAATTATAAAAAAGAAACCTACTGATTAATGAAGTCGGTTTTGCGAAATTTTTGTTTTATCAAAAATAAGAATTTTTTCTTTTATTTCAAACGCAATAAAACACCTTTTCGTTTCATAATATTTTTATAATCCCATTGAATTACTTTTGGTTTCTAAATACCAATTGATTATCAAAACAGTCTAGTAAAACAATAGAATCTGTTTTAATGGTTCCTGCTAAAATTTCTTTCGATAGCTTATTTAATACGACCCGTTGAATCACTCTTTTTACTGGTCGGGCTCCAAATTCTGGTTCATATCCTTTTACGGCTAAATATTCAATCGCTTCATTTGTTGCCGACATGGAAATATGCTGTTGTTCTAGCATTTTAAACACCGATTTTAATTGTAAACCTACAATTTGTTTGATATTATCATTTGTCAATGGTGCAAACATTACAATATCGTCGATTCTGTTAATAAACTCAGGACGAACGGTTTGTTTTAATAAGGCTAAAACCTCAACTTTTGCCGTTTCCATAGCTGCGTCAATACTTCCTTTTACATTCTCAAATTTTTCTTGAATAATATGACTTCCCATATTTGAAGTCATGATGATAATGGTATTTTTAAAATCAGCCAAACGTCCTTTATTATCCGTTAATCGTCCTTCATCTAATACTTGTAATAATATATTAAACGTATCCGGATGTGCTTTTTCAATTTCATCTAACAAAATTACCGAATACGGTTTGCGTCGTACTGCTTCTGTTAATTGTCCTCCTTCATCATATCCTACATATCCTGGAGGTGCACCAACCAAACGACTTACGCTATGACGTTCTTGGTATTCGCTCATATCAATTCGAGTCATCGCATTTTCGTCATCAAACAAATAATCGGCTAAAGCTTTCGCTAATTCTGTTTTTCCAACTCCAGTTGTACCTAAGAAAAGGAACGTTCCTAAAGGTTTTTTCATGTCTTGTAAGCCGGCACGACTTCTTCTTACTGCGTCAGAAATAGCTTCTATAGCTTCCTCTTGACCCACAACTCTTTTATGCAATTCATCTTCTAAATTCAGTAGTTTTTCACGCTCACTTTGTAGCATTTTTGTAACCGGAATTCCCGTCCACTTTGCAACAACCTCAGCAATATCTTCTTGTGTAACTTCTTCTTTAATTAGCGATTTTTCACTTTGATTTTCGAGTAATTCAATTTGTAACGCGTCTAATTTCTTTTGTGCTTCAACAATTTTACCATATCTTAGTTCGGCAACTTTACCATATTCTGCATCTCTTTCTGCTTTTTCTGCTTCTAATTTAAAATCTTCAATTTGTTGCTTATAGCTTTGAATAGCATCTACAACATCTTTTTCCGATTTCCATTTGGCATAAATTTCATTACGTTGTTCTTTTAGTTCTGACAAATCAATATTTAAAATTTTTAATTTCGATTCGTCTTTCTCTCGCTTAATAGCTTCAATTTCAATTTCTAATTGCATGATTTTTCTATCCAAAACATCCAATTCTTCCGGTTTTGAATTAATTTCCATACGTAACTTTGAAGCCGCTTCATCCATTAAATCTATAGCTTTGTCTGGTAAAAATCGATTCGTAATATAACGTTGCGACAATTCAACTGCGGCAATAATAGCATCATCTTTAATTCGTACTTTATGATGCGTTTCGTATTTTTCTTTGATTCCACGTAAAATTGAAATGGCGCTTTCTGTGTCGGGTTCGTCAACAGTAACTCTTTGAAAACGACGTTCTAAAGCTTTATCTTTTTCAAAATATTTTTGATATTCGTCTAAAGTTGTAGCACCAATCGCACGTAATTCACCTCGTGCTAAAGCCGGTTTCAAAATATTTGCCGCATCCATAGCACCTTCTCCTCCTCCTGCTCCTACAAGCGTATGAATTTCATCAATAAAAAGAATGATATCGCCTTCCGCTGAAGTTACTTCTTTTACAACGGCTTTTAATCTTTCTTCAAATTCACCTTTGTATTTTGCGCCAGCAATTAATGCCCCCATATCTAAAGAATACACAATTTTATCTTTTAAATTTTCTGGTACATCACCATCTACTATTCTGTGTGCTAATCCTTCTGCAATGGCTGTTTTACCTACACCTGGCTCACCTACTAACATCGGATTATTTTTGGTTCTTCGAGTTAAAATTTGTAATACTCTTCGAATTTCTTCATCTCTACCGATTACTGGATCTAATTTTCCGTTTTTAGCTAAATCGTTTAAATTTTTTCCGTATTTATTTAACGCGTTATACGTTTCCTCTGCTGATGAGGAAGTTACTCGTTCACCTTTTCTAAGTTCCGTAATGGCTGCAAGTAAGTCTTTTTCAGTAACCCCTTGATCTTTTAAAAGTTGAGCCACTTTACTTTTCGATTTAAAAATGGCCAAAATGATATGTTCAATTGAAACAAAATCATCATTCATTTTTTTTGCCAAAATTGTCGCTTCATTTAACGAAGAAGACGCTTCTCGTGAAAACATAATTTCACCACCAGAAACTTTTGGAAAAGACTGAATAGTTTGGTCTAACATTTTTTGAAACACGTCCATATTCACATTTACTTTCTTTAAAATAAATGGTGTTACTGTAGCGTCAATTTCTAAAATAGCTTTAAAAATATGCTCGTTTTCAAGCTGTTGTTGCCCAAAATTTTGTGCAATTTGCTGAGCCGTTTGCAAAGCTTCTTGCGATTTAATAGTTAAATTATTTATGCTCATATTTTTTATCTTTTAAACACTTATTAATTATACTTTAGTTGTAGTATATTTGTTTAAAATTGGTCAATTTACATTCCATAGTCATAAAATTGACAAATTGTCATTAATTTACAATTAAAAATAATTAAAAACAGACAAAATGTCTTAAAAAATTAACAAAAATGAACTTTTTAAAAAATATCTTTAAGGAAACCTTATCAGAAGAATCAGAATCTTCAAAAGAAGATGTGAAATATTTTGAATTAGATAAAATGGAACAATTTGATGAGATTGATGAAATTTCTAAAACAAAACCGGTTGTCCTTTTCAAACACAGTACAAGATGTAGTATCAGCAGAATGGCGTTAAAACAATTTGATGCAGCATTTAATTATCCTGAAGAAAAAATAGATTGGTATTTATTAGATTTATTAAATCACCGAGATTTATCTAATGAAATTGCAAGCAGATATAATGTTGTTCATCAATCACCACAAATAGTTGTGATCAGAAATGGAAAAGCTGTTTTTAATGAATCACACGATAGTATTGCTGCGGAAGATTTGAAACAGTTTACTTAATTTGAAATAAAAAAAATCGCTTATAAATTTTTAAAAGCGATTTTTTTATTCATTATCTATCTTCTAAATTTGTTGCCTGAAATTATGGATTTCAATTTTGCTTTTAAATTTTCACCTGAATCAAAAACCATTTGTTCGTTTGTTGGAAACGGCACCGCTCTTCTGTCAAAATATTGAAAATAATCTTGTTCACAAGCTCGTTTATCTCCATTATAATTCGCATAAATATAATTGAAAACAAACTCACTTGATAACGGGTAGGCATCAATTAATTGTTTTGTATTTAAATCATAAAATTCAACTTTAGCAATGGTTTGCACAGATTTAAATTGTGTAAATTCATAAATGCTTGCTGAAATTGTTTTCATAACATCTACAACCATAGGTTTACCTTCAGAATCTTTAACTTGAACACCTTTGTCATCTAAAAGTGGTTTTGTTCCGTCTTTAATTTGTTTTTCTTTAACAAATTGTTTCTCTCGAACTTGTTCTGGTGAAATTTTAATTTCTCTGAAATTTACAACCAATGAAAAATCATAAAAAATATCGCTTTGTTTTTTATTATGATATTCAGTCCATTTATCATTAATTCCAAACGTACTAAAATCTAATAAATCATCTTGTAAACGAGATGGAATAACCATATTTGTTTCATTTTTAGTAGACACAAATACAAAATCAGTTCCTTTAAATTTCGCTTGATCCATTAAATCAAGAACATCTTTATAGTTAGGATTTAAATCATCTAAGTAAACTAAATCATCATACGCTTCACGAATGACTAATTTATTTTTAGAAGCAAGTAGTTTTTTTGCATTATTGTATAAATAAATAGACAAATCAGCTTTACTCGCAATTAATTCGTTAGAATAATCGTTAAAAGGAAAAATTGCGTTTCTGTTTTCTTTCAATAACATTAAAGGTAAAACACCCCTTATTCTATCTTGTCGATTGTGTAATTGGTTATATAAATTATATATTTTCTCTAAATTTGCTGGATTTTTTTCTTTTACCAATAATGATAAATTATTTAAATCACGTTCTTTGGCTTTGGCAAAAGCTTCTTCCAAAAGATATACATAATTTTGATTTCCTTTGGCATTTTTATTTGTTCTTAAACCATCTAAAGCTCTTTCAATAGCGCCATCATAGTCGCCATTACTTAACATAGACTGCGTTTTTTTTACTCCACAAGAAAACAAAAACAAGGTTAGTATTAGTAAAATAATTCTTTTCATATATACACTTTTAGATTTGGGAAACAATAGCGTGTTTAATTTAAAATTTCAATTCAATTGCTGGAAGTAATTTGCTTGACACTTCTCCAAAACCAATTCTAATTTGGTCATTTTGACAATATCCTCTAATAATTACGGTGTCGTTATCATTAATAAATTTTCGCTCAGAACCATCATTCATCTTAATTGGATTTTGACCACCCCAAGACAATTCTAACATCGAACCGAAAGAATCTGGTGTTGGTCCTGAAATCGTACCACTTCCCATCATATCTCCAGAATTCACTCTACATCCATTAATTGTATGATGTGCCAATTGCTGACTCATAGTCCAATACATATATTTAAAATTAGAGTTTGACACTATCGTTTCAACAGCATTTTCTGGCCGAATGGCTACTTGTAAATTAATATCGTATGCATGATTTCCTGTTTGTTGTAAATAAGGTAATGGTTTTGGATGTTGCTCTGGTGAAGCACAACGAAACGGCTCCAAAGCATCTAAAGTAACAATCCAAGGTGAAATTGATGATGCAAAGTTTTTTGCTAAAAAGGGTCCTAGTGGCACATATTCCCATTTTTGAATATCTCTTGCCGACCAATCATTAAACAAGACCATTCCGAAAATACATTCTTCTGCTTCAGCAACTGAAACGGGTTCTCCCATCAAATTTGCATCCGTAGTAATAAAAGCAGTTTCTAATTCGAAATCTACCAATCTTGAAGGTCCAAAAACAGGTTGTGTCTCGCCATTTGGTAATGTTTGTCCGTACGGTCTGTGAACAGGAATTCCACTTGGTACAATCGTAGAACTTCTTCCGTGATATCCAACTGGAATATGCAACCAGTTTGGCAATAGTGCATTTTCTGGATCGCGGAACATTTTTCCTACATTAGTAGCGTGTTCTTTACTTGAATAAAAATCAGTATAATCTCCAATTTGAACAGGCAATAACATTTCTACCTCATCTATTTTAAAAATAACAATATTTTTATGAGAATCGTTATCTCTTAATTTCGGATTGGTATCTAAAAATATATCCGATAATCTATTTCGTACTAAACGCCAAGTTTTCTTTCCATCAGAAATAAAGTCGTTAAGTGTATCTTGCATAAACATATCGTCAGTAAGTTCAATACCTTCAAAATACCCTAATTGTTGTAGAGCTCCCATATCAATAGCATAATCACCTATTCTTGTACCTATAGTGATTACATCTTGTTTAGTGATAAATACTCCAAAAGGAATGTTTTGAATTGGAAAATCACTATCTTTTTTAACATCTAACCAAGACTTCCTACTTGGATCATTTGCAAAATTTGGCATATCTATTTCGTGTATTATTTTGTTGATAATTGAGCAATCAAAATTAAACTATAGAATCAATTTACCAAACATTTTTTGTATTTTTGACAAAATTTAAATTTATACTTAAAAATGCAACGCGACGAACTTATTTTTGACCTAATTTTAGACGAGCAAGACAGACAAATTCATGGAATTGAATTAATTGCTTCAGAAAACTTTGTGAGCGACCAAGTAATGGAAGCTGCTGGTTCATGTTTAACCAATAAATACGCGGAAGGATATCCTGGAAAAAGATATTATGGCGGTTGTGAAGTAGTAGATATTGTAGAACAAGTTGCTATTGATCGAGTAAAAGAATTATTTGGAGCTGAATACGCTAACGTACAACCACATTCTGGTTCGCAGGCAAATACAGCTGTTTTTGCAGCTTGTTTAAAACCAGGAGATAAAATTTTAGGATTCGATTTGTCTCACGGTGGGCATTTAACGCATGGATCTCCAGTAAATTTTTCAGGTAAATTATATACCGCAAGTTTTTATGGTGTAGAAGAAGAAACTGGATTATTAAATTACGATAAAATTCAAGAAATTGCAACTAAGGAACAACCTAAAATGATTATTGCTGGAGCATCTGCTTATTCTCGTGATATGGATTTTAAACGTTTCCGTGAAATTGCAGATTCTGTTGGGGCACTTTTGTTAGCTGATATTTCTCATCCATCTGGATTAATCGCGAAAGGATTATTAAACGATCCTATTCCACATTGTCATATCGTTACGACTACAACTCATAAAACATTACGTGGACCTCGTGGTGGTTTAATTATGATGGGAAAAGATTTTGAAAACCCTTGGGGATTAACTACTCCTAAAGGCGATATTAGAATGATGAGTCATATATTAGACATGTCTGTTTTTCCTGGAAATCAAGGAGGCCCATTAATGCATATTATTGCCGCTAAAGCAGTAGCATTTGGTGAAGCGTTAACAGATGAATTTTTCCGTTATGCGTTACAAATGCAAAAAAATGCAAAAGCCATGGCAGAAGCTTTTAACAAAAGAGGTTATAAATTAATTTCTGGAGGAACAGACAATCACATGATGTTAATTGATTTACGCAACAAAAATATTTCTGGTAAAGATGCTGAAAACGCATTGGTTAAAGCTGAAATTACTGTAAATAAAAATATGGTGCCGTTTGATGACAAATCGCCATTTGTTACTTCAGGGATTCGTGTTGGAACACCAGCAATTACAACTCGTGGATTGGTTGAAGAAGATATGGAAACCGTTGTCGGTTTAATTGATAAAGTATTAATGAATTATACTAACGAAGCCGTTTTAGAAGAAGTAGCCGAAGAAGTTAACGAACTTATGGGCGAAAGAGCTATGTTTGTTTTTTAATTGAAATAAATAAAAAGTAAAATATTAAAAAGGTATTATGTAGCAATCATAATACCTTTTTTAAACAACTACACTTTTTAAACATTATAAACCTCATAACCTTCAATAATATGTCTATTTTACGATTGCAATTACCCACCGATCCTCGTTGGGCAAATATAGTAGAAGAAAACTTAGAAGATATTTTAAGTGACCATGCTTGGTGCGAACAAAAAGCCGCAACAAATGCCATAATGCTAATTATTAATAATGCTGAGAAAGAAGACTTGGTAACAGAAATGACTGCGATTTCTATTGAAGAAATGCAACATTTTCAAATGGTTCATGATATTATTAAGGCACGTGGTTATGAATTTTTAAGGGAAAGAAAAGACGATTATGTGAACGATTTAATGAAATTTTTAAAAAAGTCCTCAGACGGAAGTCGTGAAGGCGGATTAATAGAACGTTTACTTTTTGCAGCTATGATTGAAGCCAGAAGTTGCGAGCGATTTAAAGTGCTTTCTGAGAATTTAAAAGATGAAGAATTAGCTCAGTTTTATAGAGATTTAATGGAAAGCGAAGCCGCTCATTATACTACTTTTATAAACTTAGCCAGAAAATATGCAGGAAATATCGATGTAGAAAAACGTTGGAAAGCTTGGTTAGCTTACGAAGCGAGTGTAATCGCTAAATACGGTGAAGGTGTAACAGTACACGGGTAAAAAAAATCAAAGTAAAAGAATATTAAGATTTTAAATTTATATACAAAATGGCAATAAATAAATACGCATTTCTTTCGTTTATATTTCTTTCATTAACTGTTCAAGGACAAGAAAGAAATCTAAGAAATATAAAAAAACTAACTTTTGGTGGTGATAATGCTGAGGCCTATTTTAGTCCTGATAGTAAAAACTTAACCATGCAAGTTACCAATACACAATTTGGTGTACCATGCGATCAAATTTACTCGTTAGATTTGACGCAACCTGTAACAGATTTTAACAATCTGAAATTAATATCTACAGGAAAAGGAAGAACTACTTGTTCATATTATATGCCAGATGGCAAACACATTATTTATGCTTCTACTCACGAAGCCAATGTAGCTTGTCCTGCCCCACCAAAACCTAAAGACGGAAAATATCTTTGGGCCATTTATCCTGAATTTGAAATTTACATGGCAACTAAAACCGGTGAGATTGTAAAAAAATTAACTAATTCTCCGGGTTATGATGCAGAAGCGGTGGTTTCTCCTGACGGAAAAAAAATAGCCTTCACAAGTATTCGTTCTGGTGATTTAGAAATTTATACCATGGATATTGACGGTAGCAATTTAAAACAAATTACGTTTGGTTTGGGATATGATGGCGGATGTTTCTTTTCACATGATAGTAAAAAATTAGTCTTTCGTTCCTCTCGTCCTACCACAGAAAAAGACGTTAAAGAATACAAAGATTTATTGGCAGAAAATTTAGTGATGCCAACTAATATGGAAATTTATACTTGTAATATTGATGGTTCAGATTTAAAGCAAATCACCAAATTAGGTAAAGCCAATTGGGCGCCCTTTTTTCATCCATCAGACAAAAAAATTATTTTTTCATCTAATCATCACGCTACTAAAGGATATGATTTTCAATTGTATATGATTAACATTGATGGTACTGGATTGAAACAAATTACCTATGAAAGTGAATTTAATGCGTTTCCACAATTTTCACCTGACGGAAAAAAATTAGTATTTTCAAGTAATCGTCAACAAGATAAAGCGCGTGAAACAAATGTATTTATAGCCGATTGGGTAGAAACAGATGAAGTTGAAAATGCAGATAGTAAAAATTTAAAAAAACACATTTCGTATTTAGCTTCTGATGCCTTGGAAGGAAGACTTTCAGGAAGTAAAGCTGAGAAAACAGCCGCAAAATATATAGAAAGTGAATTTAAAAAATTAGGTTTACAACCTTACAACAAAACATTTTTACAACCTTTTTCGTATCGATACAAAACCAATCCACATGCTGATTCAACAGTTGTAGGCGATTTATTAAATTCAAATAATGTAATTGCTTATTTAGATAATGGGGCAAAAAAAACCATTGTTATAGGGGCACATTACGACCATTTGGGAAGAAACGAACATAATAATTCTACAAAACCGTTCTCTAAAGGTATGATACATAATGGTGCAGACGACAATGCTTCCGGTGTAGCTGGTGTTTTAGATTTAGCTCGTATCTATGCTAAAAACAATACTAAAGAAAAAGTAAATTTCATTTTTGCTTTATTTTCTGGCGAAGAAGACGGCTTAATTGGTTCGAAACACATGGCAGAGACTATTAAAACACTTTATCCAAATGTAATCACAATGATTAATATGGATATGATTGGAAGATTAGACGATAAAAAAAGTCTTATAGTTGGTGGCACGGGTACCTCTCCTATTTTCTCAGAATTAATTCAGCGTAACAAACCTGCGGGATTTGGAGTGACTGAAGAAACTGGCGGAATTGGACCATCTGATCATACTTCATTTTACTTAAAAGATATTCCAGTACTGTTTTTATTTACAGGAACGCATGAAGATTATCACAAACCAAGTGATGATGAAGAAAAAATTAATTATTATGGCGTAACCAATATTGTAAATTATGTTTTTAGAATTGCAAATGAATTGGCCGAAAAAGAAAACATTGAATTTACCAAAACCAAAATAAACAGCGAAAAGAAAATGGCAAAATACAAAGTAACTCTTGGAATTATGCCAGATTATGCTGAACATGGCGATGGGTTACACGTAGATGGCGTAACTGAAGACCGTCCAGCCATTAAAGCCGGAATTAAAGAAGGTGATATCATAACAAAAATTGGCGATTGTGAAGTCAAAGAAGTGTATAGTTATATGGAATGTTTAGCCAAAATTAATTCAGGTGAAACGAAAGAAGTTGTTTTTATTAGAGACGGAAAAACTAATAAGGTCAATGTAACGTTTTAAATGAAACTATAAAATGACAAACGAGCAAACAGCCATAAAAGCCACTTATTTTAGTATTATTGGCAACACCAGTTTAGCGATAATTAAAGGGTTGGCTGGTTTTTTCGGGAATTCTTATGCATTAGTAGCTGATGCAATAGAATCTACAACGGATATTTTTGCTTCGTTTTTAGTTTTATTTGGAATAAAATATTCTAACCGACCAGCAGATGAAAATCATCCTTATGGTCACGGTAGAGCTGAGCCTTTAATTACATTTCTGGTTGTTGGATTTTTAATTACTTCTGCTACAATTATTGCCTATGAAAGTATAATAAATATTAGAACGCCTCATGATTTACCAAAATCTTGGACATTAATCGTATTGGCAATAATTATTTGCTGGAAAGAATATTCGTTTCAAATGGTAATGAAAAAAAGTATTATTACCAATAGTTCTTCTTTAAAAGCAGATGCCTGGCATCATAGAAGTGATGCAATTACTTCAATAGCCGCTTTTATTGGAATTTCTATAGCTTTAGTTCTAGGAAAGGGCTACGAATCTGCTGATGATTGGGCAGCTTTATTCGCTTCTTTTTTCATTATTTATAATAGTTATTTGATTTTCCGACCTGCACTTGGTGAAATTATGGACGAACATCGGTATGATGATTTGGTAGAAAACATTCGCATTGAATCATTAAAAGTAGATGGAATAATAGGTACAGAGAAATGTTTTATTAGAAAAGCTGGAATGAAATATCATGTGGACTTACACGCTATTGTTGATGCAACTATTTCTGTGAAAGAAGGACACGATTTGGCACATAAACTAAAAGACACCTTGAGAAATAAGATTTTAGAATTAGGTCACGTCTTGATTCATATTGAACCGAATGAATAATAAATATAATGAAAAGTAAAATACTAAATTTTCTACTTATCCTTTTCTCACTATTTGGCTATTTGGAATGGAGTGGTAAGAATCATATGTTTTTGTTTGAAGCAGAAATTGAGATTTTATCTAAATTATTTATAAATACAAAATCTGTTATTCATCCATTTATAATTTTACCTATTATATCGCAATTTTTATTATTGTTTACTTTGTTTCAAAAAACAGCCAATACAAAATTAACCTATATTAGTATTTTTGGATTAGGCTTGTTAATTTACTTTTTGCTATTTGTTGGAATAATAAGTTTAAACTACAGGACTGCACTTTCAACGCTTCCATTTATAGTAGTTTCAATACTGACAATTCTTCATCATAGAAAACTTAAAGTAAAATAAAAAACCTCCCATTTCTGAAAGGTTTTATATTTATTCATAAGATTAAAATCTAGTATTGCAATCTCGAAATCGTAAATCGTAAATCAAAATTACATATTGCGTCTGTATTGTCCACCTACTTCAAACAACGCACTGGTAATTTGGCCTAATGAACATACTTTGGTTGCTTCCATTAATTTCTCAAAAATATTTTGATTATTGATGGCAGCATCTTGTAAATTACTCAAGTGCTGATTTACGTGTTCTAAATTCGCTTCTTGAAGATTATTAAGCATTTCAATTTGATAGGCTTTCTCTTCTTCTGTTGCACGAATAACTTCAGCAGGAATAACAGTTGGTGAACCTTTTGAGCTCAAGAATGTATTTACCCCAATAATTGGAAATTCGCCTGTATGTTTTAAGGTTTCATAATACAAACTTTCTTCTTGAATTTTAGAACGTTGGTACATGGTTTCCATCGCACCCAATACACCGCCACGTTCTGTAATTCGGTCAAATTCTTGTAAAACGGCATCTTCAACCAAATCGGTTAATTCTTCAATAATAAACGAACCTTGAATTGGATTTTCATTTTTTGCTAGACCTAATTCTTTATTAATAATCAACTGAATTGCCATAGCTCTACGCACGGATTCTTCTGTTGGTGTAGTAATCGCTTCGTCATACGCATTGGTGTGTAACGAGTTACAGTTGTCGTAAATTGCATACAAAGCTTGAAGTGTGGTACGAATATCATTAAAATCAATTTCTTGAGCATGTAATGAACGTCCAGACGTTTGAATATGGTATTTCAACATTTGTGCTCTTTCGTTGGCTCCATATTTATTTTTCATGGCTTTCGCCCAAATTTTTCGAGCTACACGACCAATTACAGCATATTCAGGATCGATTCCGTTAGAGAAAAAGAATGATAAATTCGGACCGAAATCGTTGATGTTCATTCCGCGACTTAAATAGTATTCTACATAAGTGAATCCGTTAGCTAAAGTGAATGCTAATTGGGTAATTGGGTTTGCTCCTGCTTCAGCAATATGATAACCTGAAATAGAAACCGAATAGAAATTACGAACGTTTTCTTTAATGAAATATTCTTGCACGTCACCCATTAATCGTAAAGCGAATTCGGTAGAGAAAATACACGTATTTTGTGCTTGATCTTCTTTTAAAATATCGGCTTGCACGGTTCCACGAACTTGTGCTAATGTTTTAATTTTTATGTCTTGGTACACCTCGATTGGCAAAACTTGGTCACCTGTTACTCCCAAAAGCATCAAACCTAAACCATTGTTTCCTTCTGGCAAAGTTCCTTGGTACGATGGACGTGTAACCCCTTTTTTCTTATAAATATCGATGATTTTAGCTTCAACTTCTGCTTGCAAACCATTTTCAATAATATATTTTTCACAATTTTGATCAATAGCCGCATTCATGAAAAATCCTAACAACATAGGAGCTGGTCCATTAATTGTCATGGAAACAGAGGTCATTGGATGACTCAAATCGAAACCAGAGTACAATTTTTTCGCATCGTCTAAACAACAAATTGAAACCCCAGCATTTCCAATTTTCCCATAAATATCAGGGCGAATGTGTGGATCGTTTCCGTATAAAGTCACCGAGTCAAAAGCCGTTGACAAACGTTTTGCTGGCAATCCGGCAGAAACATAGTGAAAACGCTTGTTGGTTCGTTCTGGACCACCTTCACCTGCAAACATTCTACTTGGGTCTTCGCCTTCTCTTTTAAATGGATATAAACCAGACGCAAAAGGAAATTCTCCAGGAACATTTTCTTGTAAATTCCATTTTAAAATGTCGCCCCAAGCTTGGTATTTTGGCAAAGCTACTTTTGGAATTTGCGAATGCGATAACGATTCGGTATGTGTAGCAATTTTAATTTCTTTATCACGAACTTTAAAACTATACATTGGATTTTTGTATTTGTTTACTTTTTCGTCCCAAGTTAAAATGATTTCCCAGTTGTAAGGATCTAAGTTCATTTTTACTTTATCAAATTGATCTAAAAGTAAATCCATAAATACCTGGGATTCCTTCGGAATAAGAAGATTGTGGTCAATTCCAGCTTTTATTAGCTGGGGTTTGGTTCCCAAAACTGATTCCACAGTTTTAAAAATCCCATATAATTTTTGCGCTACTTCTACTTGAGAAAGAGCTGTTTCATCGTATTTTCTGTTGTTTTCTGCAATTTCAGATAAATAACGCGTTCTATGAGGTGGAATTACGAAAATTTTCTCACTCATTTCGCGTGTAATTTCAAAAGTCGATTTCAAATCGGCTCCCGTTTTTTCTACAATCTTATCCATAATAGATTTGTAGAGTGTATTCATACCTGGATCGTTGAATTGTGAAGCGATAGTTCCAAAAATTGGCATCTTATCCGTGTCCACATCCCACAAATTATGATTGCGTTGGTATTGTTTTTTCACATCACGAATCGCGTCTAACGCACCACGTTTGTCAAATTTATTTAAAGCTACTAAATCTGCAAAATCTAACATATCGATTTTCTCTAATTGTGTAGCCGCTCCAAATTCGGGAGTCATGACGTATAACGAAACATCAGAATGGTCCATAATTTCAGTATCCGATTGACCAATTCCAGACGTTTCTAAAATTATGATATCGTATTTAGCCGCTTTCAATACTTCAATCGCTTCAGCCACATATTTTGACAAGGCTAAATTGGATTGACGAGTAGCCAACGAACGCATATAAACTCGAGAATTATTAATTGCATTCATTCGGATTCTATCGCCTAATAACGCTCCGCCTGTTTTACGTTTTGAGGGATCAACCGAAATTAATCCGATTGTTTTTTCAGGAAAATCAATTAAAAAACGACGCACTAATTCATCCACTAAAGAAGACTTTCCAGCGCCGCCCGTACCAGTTATACCCAAAACAGGAATTTTAGACGTTTCATTCTTTTGGTGAATTTGGTCAAAAACAGACTTAGCAATTTCTGGAAAATTCTCAGCTGCCGAAATTAATCTTGCAATAGCTGTTGGATTTTTTTCTTCTATGTGCGATAATTCTCCAGTTAATTTATCTCCAATTGGATAATCAGAACGTTGTACTAAATCATTAATCATGCCTTGTAATCCCATAGCTCTTCCATCATCTGGCGAATAAATTCTTTCGATGCCATAGGCGTGTAGTTCTGCTATTTCTGATGGTAAAATTACACCGCCGCCGCCGCCAAATATTTTGATATGACCAGCTCCTTTTTCCTTAAGTAAATCGTACATGTATTTAAAATACTCATTATGACCCCCTTGGTAAGACGTCATAGCAATCGCATTAGCATCTTCCTGAATAGCAGTATTCACAACTTCTTCTACACTTCTATCATGTCCAAGATGAATCACCTCAACACCTGTAGCTTGAATAATTCTTCGCATAATGTTTATGGCTGCATCGTGTCCGTCAAAAAGTGACGCTGCTGTAACAATTCTTACTTTATTGATAGGAATATAAGGTATTTGTGGTTCCATTTTTAAATATTAATCGATTTTAAGGGTGCAATTTACGAATTTAATAATTTTTATTTATAATTTATAGGAGTAAAAAATCAACAATATTTAAAATAATGTCTTACCAGAAAATATAAAATGTAACGTATCTAAAACTAAAAATATCTTAAAAAAATCTATCCGATAAATAATTGTATTGAAATTTAACATGTTAAAGAAGAAGTATAACAAAACCTTAACACTATTAACTAAATTAAATTCTGATATTTGTAATTAAATAAATAGTTTTTTAAGGTTAGTTTTTAGTTAAGAAACAACTGAGATTTAGTTTTCAGTTGTTTTTTTATGCCGTTTTTGGTTTTTAATATATTGAATGACTTCCGAATTAAATATTTCCCATTTTTCTACGTTTACCACGTGGCCACAGCTTTCAAAAACTATTAATTTGGATGATTTATAATGACTTTCCACTACTTTCCTTACGGAAGGTAAAAACATATAATCTTCTTCTCCCATAACATATAAAGTTGGTACTTGCAACTCCACTTGACGAAACCATTTTAAAATTGGGTTGATTTCAGCTGTTAGCTTAAACCATTTAATAAATTCTTTTTGATACAGTTTTTTTGCTTCATTAATGAATAACAAACGAGATTGCTTATGGTTTTTATTTGGCATAATTACAAATGCAAAAAAACGATACAAAACCAAATAAGGTAAAACATATTTAAACGTGTTGCCTAAGCGCATTAAAATTTGGGAACGAAAATTCATTTTCAAAATAGCGCCACCCATAATCATACTTTGCACTCTGTTTTCGTACATTTCTGCAAATTGTCGGATTACTATTGTTCCTAATGAAATTCCAATGAAATGTGATTTTTGAATATTTAAATGATTTAAAACTTCTAAAACATCATTAGCAATGGCTTTAAATGTATATTTTTTTGTTATTTTTTCTTTTGAATTGCCGTGACCACGTAAATCTAATAACAAAACATTAAAATGACTTTTGAATTCTTTAATTTGTTTAAACCAAATAGAAGAGCTACCACCTGCACCATGAACAAATGTTACCCATTCGGTTGTGTTTTTGTTTTCGTATGTGGTGTAAGCTATCATTTTTATTTGTAAATGTATAGCTTTTCTTGTAATAAAGTGAAATAATCGAATGCTTTAACTAAACGAGTTCCATACCAAGAAAACATTTCGCCATCCACAAAAATAGTTTTTGCGTGGTGCGTATGTCTACCTAATTCAAAAGCATGCTCATCTGAAAAAGGAAATGGTTCGGAAGACAAAAAAACAAAATCAGGATCCCCTTGAATTCGCATTTTATTTATGACTACCTCTGGATATCTTCCTTCATATTTTGGGTTAGAATCATAAATATTTTCTAATCCATTCAATTTTAGCATCTCATTAATAAATGTATCGCCAGCAGCAACCATATATGGATTTGCCCAAATAAAATATGCTACTTTTTGTTTCGCATTTTCTTCAAATTTTGAAACCACAAGAGTTTGGAGTTTTTGATATCCGAAGTTAATTTTATCAATCCACTTTTGTGCATTGGTTCTTTTATTAAACAGATTTCCGAAATCTACAATCATTTTATTATTGTCGGCAATCGTAACAATATCTGTCACCCAAACTGGACAAATTGCTCTTAATTGCTCAACAATTTCTTGCGTATTTTCTTCTTTATTGGCAATTATAATATCTGGTTGTAAGGCTTTTATTTTATCGAATTTAATGGTTTTCGTTCCGCCAATAATTTCTTTAGTAAATTTAAAATGAAACGGATGTACACAAAACTTCGAAATACCAATAATTGAATCTTCCAAACCCAAATCATATAACAATTCGGTTTGTGAAGGCACTAAAGAAATAATTCTCTTTGGAGTATTTTCAAAAGTGTGAATGGTGCCAAGTTGGTCTGTGAATTGTTTCATTTTTAATGGTGAAGGGTATTGGGTGTTGGGTTTTTACTATAATTAAACACATAGGAACATAGAAAAGATTCTGATAAATTAAGTAGCTTTGCTTTAGATAGGAAAAACAGACAGACTACCCTTTTACTTTGTCACTTTGCTACTTTTTACTTTTTACTTTTACTTAAAATAACTTCCATTTCTTGTTGTAACTTCAACGCTTCCTCTCTTGCCTTTTCAGCGAAATCAGTTCCGTTTGACGCATAAATTATACCTCTTGAAGAATTAATTAGCAAGCCAATGTTTTCATTCATTCCGTATTTGCAAACTTCGGCTAAACTTCCGCCTTGAGCGCCCACACCTGGAACTAATAAAAAACTATTAGGAACAATTTTACGAATTTCGGTAAAATACTCTGCTTTTGTAGCCCCTACAACATACATTAAATTTTCACTATTTTTCCAATTTTTAGACGTTTCTAAAACTGTTTTATATAATTCTTGCCCGTTGTTAGTATTTAAAGTTTGAAAATCGAAAGCGCCTTCGTTTGAAGTTAAAGCCAACATAATGGTAAGTTTGTTTTCAAATGCCAAAAAAGGTTCTACAGAATCTTTTCCCATATAAGGCGCAACAGTAACCGAGTCAAAATGTAAATCTTCAAAAAAAGCTTTAGCATACATTGTTGATGTATTTCCAATATCACCACGTTTTGCATCGGCAATTGTAAAAATATCGGGATAGTTATTGTTAATATAATCGATTGTTTTCTGTAACGATTGCCAACCTTTGATACCATAAGCTTCATAAAATGCCGTATTTGGTTTGTACGAGACACATACATTGTGAGTAGCATCTATGATCGCTTTATTAAATTCGAAAATTGGATCTTCTGTTTTTAATAAATGTGCTGGGATTTTAGTCAAATCCACATCTAGACCAATACATAAAAATGATTTTTTTAGACGAATTTGCTCAATAAGTTGTGAAGTAGTCATTTTGTTTGTTTTATGATTACAAAAGTATAAATAATTTAATTGTGAAGTTACTCAGGAACGATATGTTTTAAGAATTTATATAAAAAAAACATAAAATTTACTTATATTTGCTATAAATTTATTTAATACATTGAAAACCATAGCCAAAATAGTAATTTTTATTTTCATAACATCATTAACGTTGCCTACACTTAGTTGGTTTGTTATGGATAATGAAAAATGCTATTCTTTTTGTGACAACTATAAATCTGAAAAAGAGCTAGATAATTCTGAAGAAAAAGAATTAGATAAAAATGAACTGGATTTTTTTGACAAAATAATATTTGCTGATAAAATTTATTTCAAAACATCAATTAATGATGATGAATTAAATTTATTTCATTTTCTAAGTAATCATAATATTCAATTTAAAGAAATTTTTTCTCCACCTCCAGAAATAGTTTAATAAGTTTTCACATATCGATGTTTGTTTCAACATCGAAAAATAATTTATTAAATTTATATTTTGGTATGTCAAAAAAAATCAATCTTTTTTCAAACCTTAAATCTGATTTTGCTTCAGGCTTAGTGGTTTTTCTAGTGGCTTTGCCATTATGTCTCGGTATTGCACTAGCAAGCGGAGCACCTTTATTTTCAGGTATTATTTCAGGTATTGTAGGTGGTGTAATTGTTGGATATTTAAGTCAGTCGCATTTAAGCGTTTCTGGTCCTGCAGCAGGTTTGACAGCAATTGTTTTAACTGCAATAACTGATTTAGGTTCATTTAATATATTCCTTTTAGCTGTTTTACTTGCTGGATTAATTCAGTTAGCACTTGGTTTCATTAAAGCTGGAAGTATTTCTAACTATTTCCCAAATAATGTTATTGAAGGAATGTTGGCTGGAAATATTATAAATAAAAATATAGTAGATAACAAAGAAATTGCGTGCAAATTATTATAGTGAAAAATGACAATAGTTTTATGTCATAGTAAATTATTGAGCAATAAAAGATACTGGTGCCATACATAAAAGTAATTGTAGGTGAAATGCAAAATTTATGAATAAGATAAATAACAAAATACAAATTTGATTTCGAAATGTAAGAAATGAAATTCAATTATTATTAATAAAATTTAAAACAATATAAAATGATTAAAGCAAAATTTCCAACTACCCCGATGGGGAGAATAAAATTATTTTTTACTTTTTTTGATTCTCGATGGGAGGATTTGAACAAAGAAAATTGGTTAAAGGTATCATATAAAGATTTTAGTGCTGGTTTAATTGTAGCAATGACCGCTATCCCAATGGCAATGGGCTTTGCTATGGCAATGGGCATGCGGCCAGAGCATGGTATTATTGCTGGCGCACTGGCGTGTGTAGTAGGTAGAACTTTTGGTGGTTCTAAATATCAAGTGTACGGTCCTACAGCTGCGTTTATTCCAGTTATTGCTGCTTTAATAGCAAAATATAGTGATCCGGCAAACGGTGGGACTTTTGAACAAGCGCATGGGTTCCTAGTTTTAGTATCAATAATTTCAGGAATTATTTTAATAATAATGGGCGTATATGGAGTTGGCAAATACGCCAAGCTTGTACCAAATTCGATTATTGTTGGTTTTACAATTGGTATAGCTGCTTCTATCGCTTTAACTAATTTTGAAGACATTTTAGGGATAGAAAATTTCAAAGACTTCCTTGGGCAAGATGAAGATATTCATGGTGGTCTTTTCCATAATATATACTTAGCGTTTGGCAACTTAGGAGTAATTAATATATGGTCTGTTTTTTTAGGATTACTTACTTTTGCTTTAGCAAAATATCTATTAAAAATATCAATATATATTCCTGGGCCTGTAATTGCTATGGGTGCAGCTACATTATTGGCAGCCACTTTCTTAGCTGATAAAAATATTATATTAGTTAGGGATTTATATGGATCCATACCGAACAATTTTTTCAAATTGCAAATGCCATTTTTACCGGCTATGAATGGAAGTGTGATAATTGATATTTTATATTTTGTGGTTAGTATCGTATTTGTTTCAGGCGTAGAAAGTGTTTTATGTTCTTCAATGGCAGATCGATTAGCAAAAAATGAAAAAACTCCATTTAATCCCGATAAAGAATTTTTTGGTCAAGGTTTGGTTCAAATCATCACACCATTGGTTCAAGGTTTTCCTTGTACAGGTGCTTTGGCAAGAACAGCTACAAGTATAAAAGCTGGTGCAACAACTCCTTTGGCAGGTTACTTTAAGGCTGTACTAAAACTAATAATGGCATTTTATTTGGCTGAATATTTGGAGTTAATTCCTATGGCTTGTATTGGTGGTATTCTGGTTTGGGTTGCCAGTAATATGATAAAACCATCTGAAATTAAAGAAATTAAACATGCTGGAAAATTCGAATTTTCGATAATGATATATACTGCAGTAATGGTACCAATGACTGATTTTTTGACTGGAGTACTTTCGGCACTGTTTATTTATTTTGTGGCAAAATTTGCTTTCAAAAAAATTGAAAATAAAAAAAATTGAAACTAACAAAATATCGAAAAATGATATTGTAACTATTAATGCTTCAATCACTATTTATATTGAACATAATTTTTTAAATTTGATTACAGAATTTGCTGAAGTTAATGCAAAACAATTAAATATTGATATGAAATTAAAAGGTTTTAAAAAGCATATAATTTAGAAAATAATGAATATTTTAAAAGCACAGTAACTTTTGAAAAAAAATACAATGCATTGAAACGAAAAGTAGAAATAGTAAGAAATAATAATTAAAATTTAGAAAAATGAGTAGTGATTTTTACAAAAAGATTTTAGACAACAATAAAAAATGGGTTGAAAATCAATTGGCAATTGACGTAGAATATTTTAAAGATTTAGCTAAAGGACAACAACCACCTTTATTATGGATTGGCTGTTCAGACAGTCGTGTACCAGCTAACGAAATTATAGGAGCAAAACCAGGTGAAGTTTTTGTACACAGAAATATTGCAAATATGGTTATTCATAGTGATATGAATATGTTAAGCGTATTAGATTATGCTGTAAATGTATTAAAAGTAAAACATGTAATTGTTTGTGGGCATTATGGTTGTGGTGGTGTAAAAGCAGCTATGGGTAATCAATCTATTGGATTAATAGATAATTGGATTCGCCATATTAAAGATGTATATCGTTTACATGATACGTATTTAAATTCATTCGAAAATGAAGAAGAACGATTTAATAAATTTGTTGAAGTCAACGCGCAAGAACAAGTATTTGATTTAGCAAAAACTTCAATTGTTCAAAATGCATGGAGAAATGGACAAGATCTTACACTTCACGGTTGGACCTATGGTTTAAATTCAGGTTATGTAACCGATTTAGGTGTAAACATGAGTTCTAATGAAGAATTAGATGAAGTGTATCAATTGAAGTTTTCGAACTAAAATAATTTTACAAACATTTAATTAGCGTTAAGTAAATAGGCATTCCTATCGTAATATTTAAAGGAAATGTTACTGCTAATGTCATAGGTAAAAACAACCCTGGATTTGCTTTTGGCACGGCAATTTTCATAGCAGCAGGCACAGCAATATATGAGGCGCTTGCTGCTAAAACCGCTAACATAAATCGATTGCCTATATCGTCCGTTACTATTTGACTGCATAAAGCTACAACGCTTCCATTAATCAAAGGAATAAACATAGCAAAAAAGACTGCAAACCAGCCGCTTTTTACAAAATCTCCTAATTTTTTACCACTTACAATTCCCATATCTAAAAGAAATATGGCTAAAAAACCTTTAAATAAATCATTTGTAAAAGGTTTTATCCCCATCGCCTGTTCTTCACTAGCAAGCAGTCCAATTACTAAACTACCTAAAATTAAGAGTACGCTTCCATTGGTAAAAGAATGCTTAATTAAAGATATAAGTGAGGTATTCGTTTCTTTTTTCTTATCAAACATTCGGATTAATATTACACCTACAATAATGGCTGGTGCTTCCATTAATGCCATAACAGCTACCATATGCCCGCTAAAAGTCATGTGATGAATCTCTAAAAAAGAAGCGGCAGTTACAAAAGTTACCGCACTTACTGACCCATAAGCGGCAGCTATTGCACCGGCATCAAAAACATTAAATTTTCTTCTCAAAATAAAGTAGGAATATATCGGAATAATCAATGCGATAACTACACCGAACAAAACAGACCAAACAATTTCCAATGTAAATTCACTATGAGCTAATTCTTGTCCGCCTTTAAATCCTATAGAGAACAATAGATATAGTGATATGAATTTAGA
>JBFYPW010000012.1:0-26116 GCA_041303115.1 Flavobacterium sp. | reverse complement strand
GTTTAGAAGGAATAAAAGTAAAACCCTTTTACCATTCAGACGATAGTATTTCAACCTATACTTCAAATACAAATACCACAGCATTTACTATATTACAACAAATTTTTGTACACGACATTCAAATGTCAAACAAAAAGGCAAAAGAAAGCTTAAACCGTGGAGCAGAAAGTATTTTATTTACGATAGAATCTGATAAAATTGACATTGCAAAACTAATGACTAATTTGCCTTTAGAAAATGTCATTTATTACTTCAATTTACCTTTTATTTCAACAGAATATGTGAAATCACTAAATGATTTTGCTACAACTAATTCTTATAATTTCATCATTAAAGTAGATCCTATTGGTCAACTTTGCAAAGATGGAAATTGGTTCGAAAATTTAAATTCAGATATTCAAAAACTTAATGAAATTTCGAAAAATACGAGTATTCCATTTTTAAATATTCAAGCTGGAATGTATCAAAACTCTGGTGCCAATATGGTGCAACAATTGGCATACACGTTAGCTCATAGTAATGAATATTTCAATAGAATTTCAGTAATTAATCAACCCATTACTATTGAAGTCGCCGTTGGAACCAATTACTTTTTTGAAATTGCCAAACTTCGTGCTTTACGCTTGCTTTTCAAAACATTAGCTAGAGAATACAACCATAATTTTGATTGTCACATCATAGCCACACCAACAAAACGCAACAAAACATTATATGATTATAATGTAAACATGTTACGAACTACAACAGAATGTATGTCGGCTATTTTAGGTGGTGCTAATGCGGTTTCTAATTTAGCTTATGATGCTATTTACCATAAAGACAATGAATTTGGCGATAGAATTTCAAGAAATCAGTTACTAATATTAAAAGAGGAAAGTTATTTCGACAAAGTAAATAATGCATCAGATGGCGCATATTATATTGAATCTTTAACAGAACAATTAGCAGAAAAAGCTTTAGAATTATTTAAAGAAATTGAAGCCAATGGTGGTTTTATCACACAATTAATTGAAGGCACTATTCAAAGAAAAATTTCGGAAAGCGCACAAAAAGAACAAGCGTTGTTTAATTCTGGCAAAGAAATATTACTTGGAACAAACAAATACCCAAATCCAAATGACAAAATGAAACACGATTTAGAATTGTTTCCTTTTGTAAAAACTAAAGATAGAAAAACGTTAATTGTACCAATTATCGAAAAAAGACTATCCGAAAAAGTAGAACAAGAACGTTTGGCTCTAGAAGAATAAACTATGAGAAAAAACATACAACATATACAATTAGTCAAAAGTCAAAAGTCGAAAGTTGAAAGTAATCAAACCAACTTCCACACAGCCGAAAACATTGATTTAAAAAAAATCTACTCCAAAGAAGATATTGAAGGATTAGAACACATTGGTTTTGGAGCGGGTTTTGCACCAAATTTACGAGGTCCTTACGGCACAATGTATGTTCGCAGACCTTGGACAATACGTCAATATGCCGGATTTTCAACAGCTGAAGAAAGTAATGCGTTTTACAGACGAAATTTAGCTGCCGGACAAAAAGGGCTATCTGTTGCTTTTGATTTAGCCACACATCGAGGATACGATTCAGACCATATTCGCGTACAAGGTGATGTTGGTAAAGCAGGGGTAGCCATTGATTCGGTGGAAGATATGAAAATTCTTTTCGACCAAATTCCGTTAGACGAAATGTCGGTTTCTATGACTATGAATGGTGCAGTATTACCTATAATGGCTTTCTATATAGTAGCTGCAGAAGAACAAGGTGTTACACCTAACCAATTAGCTGGAACCATACAAAATGATATTTTGAAGGAATTTATGGTACGAAATACGTACATATATCCGCCAACGCCATCTATGAAAATTATTGCCGATATTTTTGAATATACGAGTAATAATATGCCGAAATTTAATTCTATTTCTATTTCTGGTTATCATATGCAAGAAGCAGGTGCAACTGCCGATATTGAATTGGCATACACACTTGCAGATGGTTTAGAATATATTCGTACTGGATTATCAACAGGAATGAAAATTGATGAATTCGCGCCTCGCCTATCTTTCTTTTGGGCAATAGGAATGAATCATTTTATGGAAATTGCTAAAATGCGTGCGGGAAGGATGCTTTGGGCAAAATTACTAAAGCAATTTAACCCTAAAGATGAAAAATCATTAGCATTACGAACCCATTGTCAAACTTCAGGTTGGAGTTTAACCGAACAAGACCCATTTAATAACGTAGCTCGAACTACAATTGAAGCGGCTGCGGCTGCTTTTGGTGGTACACAATCTTTACACACCAATGCCTTAGACGAAGCCATTGCGTTACCAACAGATTTTTCGGCAAGAATTGCTAGAAACACGCAAATTTTCTTACAAGAAGAAACTAAAATTTGTAAAACAGTAGATCCTTGGGCAGGAAGCTATTATGTGGAAAGCTTAACGGCAGAAATTACAGAAAAAGCGTGGGCTTTAATTGAAGAAGTAGAAGCTTTAGGTGGAATGACCAAAGCCATTGAAGCAGGAATTCCAAAATTACGAATTGAAGAAGCTGCAGCGAGAAAACAAGCTCGAATTGATAGCACACAAGATATTATTGTCGGCGTAAACAAATACCGATTAGAAAAAGAAGATCCATTACACATTTTAGATGTAGATAACGATATGGTTCGCAAACAACAAGTGTCTAGATTAGCAGAAATAAAAGCAAAAAGAGATACTGCTAAAGCGGCAAAAAGCATACAAGATTTAACAAATTGCGCCAAAACAGGAAATGGTAATTTATTAGCCATTGCAGTTGAGGCAGCAAGAAATAGAGTAACTTTAGGAGAAATTAGTGATGCTTTAGAAGTGGTCTTTGGACGACATAAAGCGCAAATTAAATCGATAAGTGGTGTGTATAGTAAAGCAATAAAAAATGATGAAAGTTTTGAAAAAGCAAAACAATTAGCCAACGAATTCGCAAAAAAAGAAGGTAGAAGACCCAGAATTATGATTGCTAAAATGGGGCAAGACGGTCACGACAGAGGTGCAAAAGTTGTCGCAACAGGTTATGCCGATGTGGGTTTTGATGTAGACATTGGTCCTTTGTTTCAAACACCTGCCGAAGCAGCGAAACAAGCTGTGGAAAATGATGTACATATTTTAGGTGTATCTTCATTAGCTGCAGGACATAAAACTTTAGTGCCTCAAGTAATTGAAGAATTAAAAAAATATGGCAGAGAAGACATTATGGTAATTGTTGGAGGAGTAATTCCAGCGCAAGATTATCAATTTTTATTCGATGCTGGAGCTGTTGCGGTTTTTGGTCCTGGAACAAAAATTAGCGAAGCAGCAATTAGCATTTTAGAAGTGCTTATTGAAAATTAAGCCTAATTAAACCTGACAGGTTTTTGAAACCTGTCAGGTTTGTAATTATCGAAACATTTTTTATATTTGTATCTTAATATACGCCAATAAATTATGATACAAGCCCTAGAATACGGTAACTATTACCATATTTACAATCGTGGAATAAATAGTACAACACTATTCAAAGAAAAAGATAACTACGAACACTTTCTTAAACTTTTCGAAACTCATATTGATCCAATTGCTGAAACTTTCGCTTAGTGTTTAATAAAAAATCACTTTCATTTCTTAATTAGGATTAAAGAACTTTCTGAAATCAATAAAGAAAAAATCATTTTACCTTCACAATCATTTTCAAATTTATTTAATGCTTACACAAAGGCATATAATAAAAGATATAATCGACATTGTGCGTTATTTGAAAGACCATTTAGAAGAAAACAAATTAATTTTGAAACGTATTTACAAAATGTAATTGCCTACATACATAACAATCCAGTTCATCATAAAATTTGTTCCCACCCAATTGAATATCCTTGGAGTTCTTATATTAGTTGTCTTTCTGAAAAGCCAACAAAACTTAAAAGAAAAGAAGTAATTGAAATATTCAATGATGTAGATAATTTTAAAAATGTACATCAAGAAAAAGGCAATTATTTTGAAATTGAAAATGTATTAGGTTTCTAATTTTGTACAAATTAAACCTGACAGGTTTATCTATTTATTAGCATCTCTTACCAATCTTTTCAAAATCGCCCATTGTTTTAAAGCGTCTCTGGCTTCTACAGCTGGATAGCCTAACATCGTTTTTCCTGCAGGAATATCGCCCGTTACTCCAGAACCTGCACCAACAATAGCACCATCACCAATTACCGTATGGTCTTTTATTGAAGCACTTCCACCAATAATAACGCCATTTCCTAACGTAACAGAACCTGCTAAACCTGAGTTACCTGCCATAATACAAAATTTACCCAATTTACTATTGTGCCCTATTTGTACTAAATTGTCAATTTTACAACCATCTCCAACAATTGTAGAACTAAATTTTCCTCTATCTACACATGAATTGGCACCAATTTCTACACCATTACCAATAATAACGTTTCCAATTTGCGGAATTTTCACCAATCCTCTTTCTGGATCTGGACGGAAACCAAAACCATCCGCACCAATAGTTGCATTTGGATGAATTATACAATGACTACCAATATGGCAACGCTCACGAATTACAGCTCCAGACCAAATGGTAGTTTGATTTCCAATCGTACTTTCGTCTAAAATTGTTACGTTTGGATAAATAAGTACGTTGTCTCCAATAATTACATTTGGACCAATATAGGCTCCTGCCCCAATATTTGTACCCGAACCAATTTTTGCAGAAGCATCAACAACAGCTGTGGGGTGAATCGCTACTGAAAAAACAGGAGTCGGAGGAGCGAACATTTCCAATACTTGTGACATCGCCAAATCGGCGTTTGACACTTTTATAAAGGCACGATTTTCACCTGGTTCAATAGCTATATCTTGATTTACAACTGCTACACAGGCTTTCGAATCTGACCAAAATTTTTCGTATTTTTTATTTCCTATAAAAGATATTTCTGTTTCTTTTGCTTCTTCTAATTGTTCTGGGGCAGTAATAATTGTAGTTGTATTTCCAACAATTTCCCCTTTTAATACCTGATTTATTTCTTCAATAGAATATGTCTTCATTTGATGTAGTAGTTAATGATTTAATATCAATATTTTGCCCCAATTTACATCAAAACTAATTAATATGAAAATTTTTTACTATTTTACAATAAGAAGTAGAGTGTTTAAGTCTTTAAATCTATTTCCCTCTTGGGTGAAAAGAATGCATCACATCTGCTAAAAATTTTCTATCTAAGTGCATATAGACTTCTGTAGTCGTAATAGATTCGTGACCTAACATCAACTGAATCGAACGTAAATCGGCACCATTTTCCAATAAATGTGTCGCAAAAGAATGACGGAATGTATGCGGTGAAATTGTTTTTTTTAACTCTATTTTCAGTGCTAAATCCTTAATAATTGTAAAAACCATAGCGCGAGTAAGTTGCTTTCCCCTACGATTGAGAAACAAGGTATCTTCGTGCCCTTTTTGAATAGGTAAATGGGTACGAATGAAGTTTTTATAGTTCAAAATTATTTTTTGTGTGGGCAAACCAATAGGAACAAATCGTTGTTTATTTCCTTTTCCTGTAATTTTCAGAAAACCTTCTTCAAAAAACAAATCAGATATTTTTAAGGTGACCAATTCAGAAACACGTAAACCACAACTATAAAGGGTTTCCAACATCGCTTTATTTCGTTCTCCTTCAGTAGAAGTTAAGTTTATGGCTTGAATTAATAAATCTATTTCTTCTGTAGAAAGGGTATCGGGTAATTTTCTTCCTGTTTTTGGAACTTCAATTAATTCAAGCGGGGTGTCTTTTCGATACTCTTCAAAAATTAAATAATTAAAAAAACTCTTTAAACCTGAAATTATTCTGGATTGACTTCGTGCATTCACTTGAGTAGAAATGGCATAAATAAATTGTTGTACCTGTTCTTCAGTAATTTTTATTGGAGAAACTTCTAAGTTGTTTTCTGTCAAAAAACCTACTAATTTTTCAATATCAAAACTATAATTTTGAATGGTATTGAGAGACAATCCACGTTCCAAACGTAAATAATTTTGATATTCTTTTATGTAGGTATTCCAATTTGGCATTCCAGTTTGAATTTAGGCTAAGATATAGCTTTCCATTTTCTGTTGCAATACTAATTAAAATAAAGGCATAAAAAAAAGCCTTACATTTCTGTAAGGCTTTGGGTGGAAGACCGGGTTCGAACCGGCGACCCTCGGTACCACAAACCGATGCTCTAACCAGCTGAGCTACAACCACCATGTATAAATACGGGTGCAAATATAACACTAAACTTCATACTTGCAAAGAAAAAATTAAATAATTTACTTCAAATCCCCTAAACTATTGACTGTCAAATATCTTTCAACAGTAAAACCTTCAGCGTACTCCACTCCTACTAATCTTCCCAAATCCATAGCACGGTATTCAATACTATCTAAAAAGTTTTTTGATGTAATTGGTGTATTGGGTTCATTAGAATTTGGGTTATAAAATTGGGTTTTATAAGCTTTTACCGCTTTCATTTTTACATCCATAAATTCGGAAACATCTACTACAAAATCGGGTTCAATAGTTTGCCATTGTATGTAATGATAGACCAATTTCGGTCGGTAATGTGTTTGTTTTTCGCCATTTAATTCGGTTTCAATTTTAGTTAAACCTGATAAAAAACAAGCGTCACTTACTAATTTACTTCCTTTTTCGTGATCAATATGTCTATCTGCAATAGCGTTACACAACACAATTTCTGGTTGGTATTTGCGAATCATTTTGATGATTTCCAATTGATGTGTCTCATCGTTAACGAAAAAACCATCTCTAAAATTCAAGTTTTCTCTAACTGAAACACCTAAAATTTTCGCAGCTTCAGCAGCTTCTTCATCTCTTGTTTGAGCCGTTCCACGAGTTCCTAATTCACCACGAGTTAAATCGATAATTCCAACTTTCTTACCTAAAGAAATTTCTTTGGCAATAGTTCCTGAACAACCTAATTCTACATCATCTGGATGTGCCCCGAAAGCTAATATGTCTAATTTCATATTTTTGGTTTAAAAGGTATTAGTTTATATGGTTAAAAGGTTTTACTAATAGCATAAAACACTTAAAATCGTTTTGGCTTTATTTTCTGTTTCTATAAATTCTTTGTCAGCTTGACTATCTTTTGTAATGCCGCAACCTACGTAAATATTGACTTCAAATTGCATTTTGATATTGCTTTTGACATTGTTATTGAAATTGTTATTGACATTGTTATTGAAATTGTTATTGACATTGTTATTGACATTGTTATTGATATTGACAAACTCGCAACACCTCAAATTTACAAATAAATTCGTTTGTTCTTGCATTTTATATTCACCTAAAAACCCAGAATAATATTTTCTATTGTACTTTTCGCTTTCTAAAATAAAATTTCTGGCAGCTTCTAATGGCATGCCACAAACAGCAGAGGTTGGATGTAAGGCATTAATTAAATCGTTTTCAGAAATATTTGATTTTAATTTTCCTGTTATAACTGTTTTTAAATGGGCTAAATTACCCGCTTTTTGTGTCTGCAATTCAGAAAATTGTATGCTTTCCACCAAATTTTCAGTGCTATTTTTTATATACGCTGTTACCAATTGTTGTTCAACGATTTCTTTTTCTTGCCAAGTAATTGTCTCCGAAAAAACCTGTGTTCCAGCTAAAGCAACGGTTTCAAAAGTATTGTTTTTAACTTTTACTAATTGCTCTGGCGTAGCACCCATCCACAATCCTACTTTTGGGTGAAACCATAAATATCGGAAAGCTGTTGGGTATTTTTTTAATATATTTTGATACGATTTTATAACATCTACCGATTGCGAAATTTCAATTTTACGAGACATTACCACTTTTTGAAACGTCCCATTTTCAATTTCCAAAACCGCTTTTTTAACTAAATTCTCAAATGATTTTTGAGCGTTTTCATCAGAAGTATGCTCTAAATTAAAAGTTAGCTCTTCTACATTAAAAATAATTTCTTCCTGAAAAACTTCGGAATCCGTTAATGGAAAAACAACATTTGTTTCCTTGTAAAAGCTAGCAAAAACAAACCCTTTTTGATTTTCAAATGTATGTAAAGTCGCATCTTTTTGAAAAACACCTTGCAAAATACCTTCATTTGGTTTGGCATATAACACAAAAGGCAATTGGTTTTGAAAATAAAAATCGACTTTTTCTAACAAGTTCATTACTCAACTCTTCTTGATAAAACCATATTAGACAATTTACATAATGAAATTAATTTGTCGTTTTCATCTACAATTCTAATTTCCCACAAATGAATACTGGCACCTTTATGTATAATTTTTGCCGTACAAAAAACGGTTCCTTCTCTTTTGCTTCGTAAATGATTGGCACTTATTTCGATACCACGAACTTCTTGTTTTTCTGGATTTATAAACATTAATGAAGCAGCACTACCCACACTTTCTGCTAAAGCCACAGTAGCACCACCGTGTAACAATCCCATAGGCTGATGTACTCTTGAATTGACTGGCATTTTTGCTATTAAAAAGTCTTCACCCGCATCAATATACTCTATTTCAAGCGTTTCCATTAACGTGTTTTTAGACCATTCGTTACAAAGTGCTAAAAATTTTTCTTTATTAAACATAAATAGTTATTTTTACAAAGTTACAAATTTATATTTCTATAAAAATATACCAAAACGAACATTTTTTCGTTTTAAAAATTGTTGTATCGAATTGCCTCGAATTAATTTTTAAAATTTGTAGCGAATTCATTTCATAAAATAATAAAATATATGCGTCAGTTACTACTTTTTCTTGGAATAATTGCTACTTTTTGTTTCACATCGTGCAGAAACGAGCTTGATTTTGAATCGAGTATTGGTACCTTAACTTTTTCCAAAGAAACCGTGTATTTAGATACCGTTTTTACAAATATTGGCTCAAGCACCTATACGCTAAAAGTGTACAACAATAGCAACAAAAACATCTCTATTCCAAAAGTGCGATTAGGAAAAGGACAAAGTTCAAATTACAGATTAATGGTAGATGGAATACCTGGAAAAGAGTTTGAAAATGTAGAACTTTTAGCCAAAGACAGTTTGTTTGTATTTATAGAAATTACCTCAAATATTGCCAATGCAAATCCAACAGATTTTTTATATACCGATAGAATTGAGTTTGGCGAAATGAATAATTATCAAAAAGTTGAATTGGTTACGTTGATTCAAGATGCCGTTTTTATTTATCCAGAAAGAACGGGTAGTCCAAATAATTACACTTACGAACAAATTAATTTAGGAACAAATTCGGAACCCTCTAACATTACAGGAACCAATTTAAGTGAGACAGATGCCACAAACGGAAACGAGTTGCATTGGACCAATACAAAACCCTATGTAATATACGGTTTTGCTAAAATTCCTGAAACGAAAACATTAGTTATTGATCCTGGAGCAAGGGTGCACTTTCACGCTAATTCAGGTTTAATTGTAGCTGCAAATGCGCATTTACAAGTGAATGGAAATTTATCTACAACCGACGATTTAGAAAACGAAGTAATTTTTGAAGGGGATCGTTTAGAACCCAATTATAGCGAAGTACCTGGGCAATGGTTAGCAGTATTGTTTATGGGAGCTAGCAATCAAAATGTTTTAAAAAATTTAACCATTAAAAATGCCACTGTTGGTATGTTGGTTTCAAATAACGACGGAACCACAACTCCAACTATTGATATGATGAATGTACAAATTTATAATTGTGCCAATGTGGGAATTTTAGCAAGAACTGGAAATATCACAGGTAAAAATGTAGTGATTAATAATTGCGGACAAGCCAGTTTAGCGTGCACGTATGGTGGAAGTTACGACTTTACGCATTGTACGTTTGCCAATTTTTGGAATTCTCCAAGTCAAACAAGTTTGGTGTTAACTAATGAAAACTTAAGCAGTTCAGTTCAGACTTCATTAACACAAGCGAATTTTAAAAACTGTATTTTTTATGGTTCCAGTAATTACGGCATTGCTTTAGAAAAAACAGGAGCCGTATTCAACTATAAATTTGATAATTGCTTGATTAAATTTGTAGATTATAATAATCAAATAACTAGCAATCCTTTATACCAATTTTCTACAAACACATCAAAATATGAAGGGTGTATTTTTGCTTCTAATTCTACTTCAAACAAGCCTGAATTTAAAAACACAAGCATAAATGATTTCCGTATTAATGAAAATTCAATTTGTAGAAATAATGCCAATTATACGTATTCATTTCCATTAGATATTGTTGGGGTAACCCGAACAAATCCTTCCGATATTGGTGCTTATGAATATTTACCATAATTTTAAAATTTTGAGCGGTTTTTACCGCTCTTTTTTTTTATACTTTAAGAAGAAAGTTTAACTTTGCAATCAGAAACAACTAACACAACTGAAATCACATTCAGTTCAAGCAACTCAACTTTATGATTTTTTTCTTTGGAAACCAAAGCAATACCGTTTTTGCAGTTCAGTCTCAATCTGAAATTTCTACCGAAAACATCCAAAAACTTAACTGGTTATTTGGTGAAACACAACAAATAAACAACAAAACAATTTCTGAAAATTTTGTAGGGCCTCGTGCCGCTATGGTTACCCCTTGGAGTACTAATGCCGTTGAAATTACGCAAAACATGGGTATTTCAGAAATTATCAGAATTGAAGAATTTGAAAAAGTAAGTTCAGATTTTAATGATTTTGATCCGATGTTGTTTCAAAAATATACAACATTACATCAAGATATTTTCACCATACATATTCAACCTGAACCTATTTTAGAAATTGACGATATTGCGGGATATAACAAATCTGAAGGTTTGGCTTTAAGTCCGGAAGAAGTCGAGTATTTAAACAATCTTTCTGCGAAATTAGGAAGAAAACTAACCGATTCTGAAATCTTTGCCTTTTCACAAGCCAATTCAGAACACTGCCGTCATAAAATTTTCAACGGAACTTTTGTTGTAGATGGCGAAGAAAAACCAACATCGTTATTCAAATTAATTAGAAAAACATCTGAAACCAATCCTAATGATATCGTTTCAGCATATAAAGACAATGTGGCTTTTGTTAAAGGTCCAAAAGTAACACAGTTTGCACCTAAAAGTGCTGACAAACCAGACTTTTACGAAGAAAAAGAATTTGATTCCGTACTTTCATTAAAAGCAGAAACACATAATTTCCCTACAACTGTTGAGCCTTTTAATGGCGCTGCAACAGGTTCGGGAGGAGAAATTCGTGACCGTTTAGCTGGCGGACAAGGTTCATTGCCTTTAGCAGGAACAGCGGTGTATATGACTTCTTATTCTCGATTAAATGAAGAACGCCCTTGGGAAAACGATATGGCAGCTCGCCCTTGGTTGTACCAAACGCCAATGGATATTTTAATTAAAGCCTCAAACGGTGCATCCGATTTTGGAAATAAATTTGGACAACCCTTAATTACCGGTTCTATTCTAACTTTTGAACACGAAGAAGCAGCACGCAAATTAGGTTACGATAAAGTAATCATGCAAGCGGGTGGAATTGGCTATGGAAAATTAGACCAAGCGATAAAAAAGAAACCAACTACAGGTGATAAAATAGTTATATTAGGTGGAGAAAATTATAGAATTGGAATGGGTGGTGCAGCCGTTTCTTCAGCAGATACAGGTGCTTTTGGTTCAGGAATTGAATTAAATGCCATTCAGCGTTCCAATCCAGAAATGCAAAAACGTGCTGCCAATGCCATTCGTGGCTTGGTAGAAAGTGATAACAACCCGATAGTTTCAATTCACGACCACGGTGCGGGTGGACATTTAAATTGTTTATCAGAATTGGTCGAAGAAACAGGAGGTTTAATCGATTTAGATAAATTACCAGTTGGCGATCCTACCCTATCTGCGAAAGAAATTATCGGAAACGAATCGCAAGAAAGAATGGGCTTGGTTATTGGTCAGAAAGACATCGAAACGTTACAACGTATTGCCGAGAGAGAACGTTCGCCAATGTATGAAGTGGGTGATGTAACCAACGACCATAGATTTACTTTTGAATCAAAATCGACAGGTTTAAAACCAATGGATTATGCCTTGGAAGACTTTTTTGGAAGTTCACCAAAAACCATAATGAACGACAAAACAATTACAAGAAAGTATAGTAATTCGGAATATAAAGCCAGTGAAATTCCAACCTATTTAAATCGCGTTTTAAGATTAGAAGCCGTGGCTTGTAAAGATTGGTTAACCAATAAAGTAGACCGTTGTGTAGGTGGAAAAGTAGCCAAACAACAATGCGCAGGTCCGTTACAATTGCCTTTAAATAATGTAGGTGTAATGGCTTTAGATTATAAAGGAAAAGAAGGAATTGCCACTTCTATTGGGCACGCTCCTATTTCAGCTTTAATTGATCCTGTGGCAGGAAGTAGAAATGCTATTGCAGAATCGTTATCAAATTTAGTTTGGGCGCCTTTAAAAGATGGTTTAGCATCGGTTTCATTATCGGCCAACTGGATGTGGGCTTGTAAAAACGAAGGCGAAGATGCCCGTTTATACGAAGCTGTAAAAGGATGTTCGGATTTTGCTATCGAATTGGGAATCAACATTCCAACAGGAAAAGATTCCTTATCCATGAAACAAAAATATCCAAATGACGAAGTTATTGCACCGGGAACGGTTATTATTTCGGCAGCTGGAAATTGTTCAAATATTACTAAAGTAGTGGAACCTGTTTTACAACGAAATGGCGGAAACATTTACTATATCAATTTATCACAAGACACATTTAAATTAGGAGGTTCTTCATTTTATCAAACGCAAAATAAAGTTGGAAATGAAACGTCAACTATTAAAGACGCTGCATTTTTCAAAAAAGCATTCAACACCTTACAAGATTTAATAAAAGAAAGAAAAATAAAAGCTGGACACGATATTGGAAGTGGTGGTTTAATTACTACTTTATTAGAAATGTCGTTCGCTGAAATTGGTTTAGGTGCTGCATACGATTTAAGTGTTTTAGGTGAAAACGATACCGTTAAAACCTTGTTTAATGAAAATATCGGAGTGGTTTTTCAAGCTGATGCAGAAGTTGAAGCCACATTTAAAGCAAACGGCATAACCATTTTTAAAATCGGAAATGTTACTGAAGGCGATATTGTTTCCATTTCTAATTGTAGTGATTCGTTTAATTTCTCGGTAACAGAAACCAGAAAAACTTGGTTTGAAACGTCTTATTTATTAGACCAAAAACAAACGAAAAACGGCAAAGCAAAAGAACGTTTTGAGAATTTTGATAAACAAGCATTACAATTTACATTTCCAGCACAATTTGATGGTAAATTACCTGTAATTCCTACTGGTGCAAGACCAAAAGCAGCTATTATTCGTGAAAAAGGAAGTAATTCTGAACGAGAAATGGCAAATGCGATGTTCTTAGCAGGATTTGATGTAAAAGACGTTCATATGACCGATTTAATTTCGGGAAGAGAAAACTTAGAAGACATTCAATTTATTGGCGCTGTAGGTGGTTTCTCTAATTCAGATGTATTAGGTTCGGCTAAAGGTTGGGCTGGTGCCTTTTTATACAATGAAAAAGCAAACACCGCATTAAAAAACTTCTTCAAAAGAGAAGATACACTTTCTGTAGGAATTTGTAACGGTTGCCAATTAATGATGGAATTAGAACTAATTAATCCTGACCACGAGGTGCACGGAAAAATGAAACACAACGATTCTAACAAACACGAAAGTGGCTTTACTTCAGTTAAAATTCAGAAAAACAACTCGGTGATGCTTTCTACTTTAGAAGGAGCAACTTTAGGAGTTTGGATTTCGCACGGTGAAGGAAAATTCAAGTTACCAATGCCTGAAAATCAATATAATATTGTTGCAAAATATAGTTACGAAGGCTATCCTGCCAATCCAAACGGTTCGGATTATAATACGGCGATGATGTGCGACACTACTGGAAGACATTTAGTAATGATGCCACATATTGAGCGTTCTACTTTCCCTTGGAATTGGGCAAATTACCCTGACAGAGGACAAAAAGATGCCGTTTCACCTTGGTTAGAAGCCTTTGTGAATGCTAGAAAATGGATTGACAACAAAAAGTAATACATACAAAAAGGGCTGTTTCGTAAGAAACAGCCCTTTTACTTTATATCAAAATTATCTAATTAATTTCTTGTATTTAATTCGAGTTGGCGTAACATCTTTACCTAATCGTTTGCGCTTGTTTTCTTCGTATTCTGTAAAACTTCCTTCAAAACTATATACTTGCGACTCGCCTTCAAAAGCTAAAATATGCGTACAAACTCTATCTAAAAACCATCTGTCGTGCGAAATAATTACGGCACAACCTGCAAAGTTTTCTAAACCTTCTTCTAAGGCACGAAGGGTGTTTACATCCAAATCATTTGTTGGCTCATCTAAAAGCAATACATTTCCTTCTTCTTTTAACGTCATCGCTAAATGCAGACGGTTTCGTTCTCCACCCGACAACGTAGACACTTTTTTGTTTTGATCACTTCCACCAAAATTAAAACGTGATAAATACGCACGAGAATTCACTTGACGTCCTCCCATCATAATTAATTCTTGTCCGTCACAGAAGTTTTCCCAAAGCGTTTTATTCACATCAATATTAGAATGCGATTGATCCACATAAGCAATTTTTACCGTTTCACCGATATCAAAAGTTCCAGCATCGGCTTTTTGTTCGCCCATAATCATTTTGAAAATGGTAGATTTACCAGCACCATTCGGACCGATAATTCCAACAATACCAGCTTGTGGCAATACAAAATTTAAATCGTCGTATAATAATTTATCACCAAATGCTTTTGCCACATTTTTAGCTTCAATTACATTGGTTCCTAAACGAGGTCCATTAGGAATGTAGATTTCTAATTTCTCGTCTAATTCTTTTTGATCTTCGTTTAATAATTTATCGTAATTCTGTAAACGTGCTTTCTGCTTGGTCTGACGACCTTTTGCTCCTTGACGTACCCAATCTAATTCGCGTTCTAAATTTTTTCTTCTTTTAGAAGCTACTTTTTCTTCTTGAGCCATTCTGTTAGATTTTTGCTCTAACCAAGACGAGTAATTTCCTTTCCACGGAATACCTTCACCTCTATCTAACTCTAAAATCCATCCGGCAACGTTATCTAAGAAATATCTATCGTGCGTAACAGCAATTACCGTTCCTGAATATTGTGCTAAATGTTGTTCTAACCAAAGTACCGATTCGGCATCTAAGTGGTTGGTTGGCTCATCTAATAATAATACATCAGGTTGTTGTAATAGTAAACGGCATAAAGCAACACGACGTTTTTCTCCACCAGACAACACATTAATAGGTGTTTCAGGGTCTGGAGTACGAAGTGCATCCATTGCGATTTCTAACTTAGTATCAATTTCCCAAGCACCACAAGCATCAATTTTGTCTTGTAATTCCGCTTGACGATCCATAAGTTTTTCCATTTTTTCAGGATTCTCATAGACTTCTGGCAAACCAAAATCGTCATTAATTTTATTAAATTCAGCTAATAATTCAAACGTTTCAGCAGCACCTTCACGAACGATATCAATAACCGTTTTGGTTTCGTCTAATTGCGGTTCTTGTTCTAAATATCCAACCGTATAACCAGGTTGAAAAACGACATCGCCTTGATAATTTTTATCAATTCCTGCAATAATTTTTAATAAAGAAGATTTTCCTGAACCGTTAAGTCCTAAAATTCCAATCTTCGCACCATAAAAGAAACTTAAATAAATATTTTTTAGTACTTGTTTATCTGCTCCTGGATAACTTTTACTCAATCGTTGCATTGAGAAAATTACTTTCTTATCGTCTGACATATTTTTTTTTGTTTGTTGTTTGTGGTTTATTGTTGGTTGTTAATTGTTTGTGATTTGGAATTTGTGATTTGGAATTTGTGATTTGGAATTTGTTATTTGGAATTTGGAATTTTACTAAAAGTTATTACATTCTTCCTTTTAAAGCATTGAAAACCCAAGCGTTAGCAAAAAAACCAATTCCTACCGCTCCAAAGCCCCAACCTGCTACATCATCATATCTGTATATGGCTAAACTGATTATTATTACACCCATAATAATCATAATACCTGTAGCCCAAGCTAAAACTGTATTTTTATTCATTTTTTTAGTTTTTATACGTTTTGGATTGCAAATATCGTGTTTTTTTATAATTTTAAACAAAGTAAATTACTTAATTTATTTAGTTGAAAATTTTAAATACTAACTCCTTCAACATATCGGCTTCTTTCATCGAACCAGAACCCACACCTTTGCTCTTTACATCCATATCTCGAATTACTTCAATAATTTGACTTACTTTTCGCATCGGATAATTTTTACTTGCTGTAGCATATTCATCCATAAAAAATGGGTTGACGCCCAACGCTTTTGCGGCATTGAATTTTGATTTGTCTTTTAATCCGTGATATTGTAATAATTGAGAGAAAAAAGCAAACATTTGTCCGCTAATGACAACTATTGGATTGTCTTTTGGATTTGCAGCAAAATTATGAATGATTGTATAGGCTTTTTGCTGATTTCTAGTTGCTAATGCTGATTTAAGTTCAAACACATTATAATCTTTACTAAAACCAATGTTTTCTTCAATATTTTTTGGTGTAAAAATATGACCTTCAGGAAAAACGATTTTTAGCTTTTCCAATTCGTTATTAATTTTAGCTAAATCTGTACCTAAAAATTCGGCTAACATAGCTGCTGCTTTAGGTTCAATTCCGTAATTCTGACCTTTTAATACTTTTACAATCCAATCTGGAACTTGATTGTCATATAATTTTTTACTTTCAAACCAAACACCTTTATCTTTAATGGTCTTAAATATTTTTTTTCTTCCATCAGGTTTGTCTCTGTAAGCAAAAACTAAAATAGTAGTTAGTTGCGGATTCACGGCATACGACTCAAACTTATCAAATGTTTTAGACAAATTCTGTGCTTCTTTCACAATCACCACCTGATAATCTGACATCATAGGAAAGCGTTTTGCTGTTGACACAATTTCTTCAACAGTGGTATCTCTACCATACAACACCACTTGATTAAAGGATTTTTCGTCTTCAGTAAGTACCGATTTTTCAATTAAATCTGAAATTCTATCTATATAATAAGTTTCCTCCCCACATAAAAAATAAATAGGTTTGTAATTTTTAGATTTAATATCGTTAACAATTTTAATAACGTCTGTCAAAATATGTTGTTTTGATAATTTGTTTATTCGTGGATTTGATTATACATTCGCAAGATGCAAAAGTTAAATTTTCCATCGTATTCCTTTCGGTTCAAAAATAGTGAAAATAAAGTTGCTATTTTTGATGAAATTAGAAAAAAATTTGTGGTGCTAACTCCAGAAGAATGGGTAAGGCAACATACTATTCAGTATTTAATACAAGAATGCAAGTATCCAAAATCGCTTATAAACGTTGAAAAACAAGTAAAAATTAACGGAATGAGTAAACGATATGATATTGTAATTTTCAATTCGGATGGTAGTATTTTCTTGGTCGTAGAATGCAAACAACCTGATGTAACTATATCTCAAAACACTTTTGATCAAATTGCAAGATATAATTTTACTCTGAAAGCGACTTATTTAATGGTTACAAACGGAATAAATCATTATTTTTGTCAAATGGATTTTGAAAACGAAAAATATACTTTTTTAAAAGAATTACCATTATATATTAAATAAATAGGAACACAGATTGAATAGTTTTTTTTTTTAAAAAACACATAGGCACATAGTTTTTTATTTAAAAAAAGAAGCTTCGCTTTGAATAGAGAACATAAAATTTGTTATTGAAATAGTCTTTAAACTTAATATTGATTTTTATAATTGATATTGTAATTGATATTGTAATTGAATAAAACAGCCGTAGTTATCTTAAATTGGAATGGTGCCAAATTATTGCAGCAATTCTTACCATCTGTAATTCAGTTTTCTGGAAATGCTACTATTTATGTAGCGGATAATGCGTCTACAGATACTTCTATTGACGTGCTGAAAAATGAATTTCCAACTATAAAAATTATTGAAAACGCTGGGAATTATGGTTTTGCAAAAGGGTATAATGAAGCATTAAAATGTGTAGAAGAACCTTATTATGCATTAGTAAATTCGGATATTGAAGTAACTGAAAATTGGCTACAACCTATAGAAACAATTTTTGATAACAAACCAAACACGGCTATAATTCAACCCAAATTATTAGATTATAAAAAGAAGACTCACTTTGAATATGCCGGAGCTGCTGGTGGATATATTGACAAATATGGTTTCCCGTTTTGTAAAGGTCGAATTTTTGATACTTTGGAAGAAGATTTGGGTCAATATAACACCGAAACTGAAATTTTTTGGGCAACAGGCGCTTGTTTTTTTATAAAAAAAGAGGTGTTTAGAACCTTACAAGGTTTTGATGCTGATTTTTTTGCTCATCAAGAAGAAATTGATTTGTGTTGGCGTGCTAACAACCAAGGCTATGTTGTGAAATACTGTCCGAATTCAGTTGTTTATCACGTGGGAGGTGCTACATTAAACGAAGCCAACCCAATGAAAACTTTTCTGAATTTTAGAAATTCATTATTGATGTTAACTAAAAATCTTCCAAAAGAAAAACTGGTTCCAATCATTTTTATCCGTTTGTGTTTGGATGGATTAGCAGGTATTCAATTTTTATTTAAAGGAAAAATAATACATACTTTTGCCATATTAAAAGCTCATTTTTATTTTTATCATCTAATCGGACGAAATCTAAAGAAAAGAAGCAACAATCAAAAAACAGATTATTTTTACACAAAATCTATCGTTTGGAATTACATTGTTCAGAAAAAGAAAACTTTTAATAGAATTTAGAATATAGAGTATAGACTTTAGAAGTTTGACTTATAGATAATGCTAAAAAAAACATAAATTTTACCCTTCAACTTACTTTGGTATGATTTTTTCTATATAACTTTGTAAAAAATATATTTCAATGAAAAAAATATTAATTTTAGCAGCTATTATTCCTTTTGTACTTACTTCTTGTGTGTCAAGAAAGAAATTTGCTATGCTTGAAGCTAAAGAAAAAGCTACTCAAGATTTACTTAATACAGCAACTGTAAAATTAAACAGCTGTTTGGATGAAAAAGAAAAATTAAATACCGACAACACCAGTTTAACTTCACAGCTGGAGTATTTAAAGAAAACAAATTCGGATTTGATGATTATGTCTAAAGACATGGCTATTTTATCTGCTAAAGGTTCAGAAAATTTGGAAAAATCTTTAGAGAGTTTAAAAGAAAAAGATTTAAAAATTACCCGTTTACAAGATGCATTAACTAAAAAAGATAGTGTAACGTTAGCATTAGTAACTAGTTTAAAACGTGAAGTTGGCATAGACGATCCAGACATTAATATTAATGTTGAGAAAGGTGTGGTAATGATTTCTATAGCAGATAATTTATTATTTAAATCTGGAAGTTTTGAAGTGAATGCTAAAGCTAAATCTGTTTTAGCTAAAGTGGCTAAAGTAATTAATAGCAAACCTGATTTTGAATGTATGGTCGAAGGCCACACAGACAATGTTCCATTTAAAAACGCAGTATTGGTTGATAATTGGGACTTATCTGTAAAACGTTCTACAGCAATTGTACGTGTATTACAAAACGATTTAGGTGTAAACCCAAAACAATTAATACCAGCTGGAAGGAGCTCTTATGTTCCATTAGTAGCTAATAATACTCCCGCTAACAAAGCTAAAAACCGTAGAACACGCATTATTATTATGCCAAAAATTGACCAGTTTTACGATATGTTAGAAAAAGAAATGAAAAACTTAGGGAAAAAGTAATTCTCAACAAATAGATTTTAAAAAGCGACTTTATAGTCGCTTTTTTTGTTTCAAGATGATTGAAACAAAAACTAAAATAAATACAACTAAACCTGTATCACTTTGTAAAAAACCGTTTACGCAACCAAAACGCTACATTCACTAAAATAATTAAAGCGGGTACTTCTACTAACGGACCTATAACACCGGCAAAAGCTTGTCCGCTATTGATACCGAAAACACCAATAGAAACTGCAATTGCCAACTCAAAATTATTTCCCGATGCCGTAAAAGATAACGCTACTGCATCACGATAATTGGCACCAATTTTTTTAGACACAAAAAACATCAAGAAAAACATAATCGCAAAGAAAATTACTAATGGAATGGCTATTCTAAGCACGTCCAAAGGTAAATCCACAATCATTTCGCCCTTTAAACTGAACATTACCACAATGGTAAACAACAAAGCAATTAACGTTATTGGAGAAACAAAAGGGATGAATTTTTGATTGAAGAAGGTTTCGCCAATATATTTTTTTATGGCATACCTACTAACAAGTGCTAACACAAA
Organism: Flavobacterium sp.; assembly: GCA_041303115.1. Classification (GTDB taxonomy): domain Bacteria; phylum Bacteroidota; class Bacteroidia; order Flavobacteriales; family Flavobacteriaceae; genus Flavobacterium. Next base: position 5,660 of record JBFYPW010000012.1, on the reverse strand, counting down.
CGGAATGCCTAAATAAATCCCAACGGTTTTGGCAATTTCTACAATAGTTATATTTAATTGCAAACCTTTAATCCCAAACAACGGCAACATAATCTCAAGATAAAAATAGGCATACAAACTAAAGAAAAACACCTGTAGCAAACTATTAATACCAATTAAGCCAGCGGTTAATTCACGGTTTCCCTCAGCTAATTCATTCCAAACAATAACCATAGCGATACAAGGAGCTAAACCAATAATAATTAATCCCGTCATATATTCTGGATAGTCTTTTAAGAAAAAAGTCGCCAATAAAAACATTAAAAAAGGGCCAACAATCCACGTTATAAAAAACGAAGCGGTAAGCAATTTTGGTTTTTCAAACATTTTAGGCACTTGCGAAAAATCAATTTTGGTTAATGGCGGATACATCATTAAAATCAATCCAATAGCCAAAGGAATATTTGTAGTTCCCGAAGAAAACGAGTTGATAAAATCAGCTGAATTGGGAATAAAATAACCTATTCCTACTCCAATTAGCATCGCTAAAAATATCCATAAGGTTAAAAATCGGTCTAAAAATCCTAATCTTTTTTTCATATGTAAGGTTTACCGCAAAGACGCAAAGACAGCGCAAGGTTCGCGAAGTTTTAAAATTATTTTATTTGATTGAAAACGAAAAACATTTCCGAAGCAATTTGTATACTACGTTCTGCGTATTTTTCGTTCATTATTTCTGTTCCGTCAAAAGCTTTTGGGTCGTCGTATTTAATTGGAAATCTGGACTCTGCACCAAAAACCATAGGACAACCTTCATCGGCATTGTTGCAAGTCATAATGGCTGAGAAATTGGTTTTCGGATTAAAATCATCAAAATATGTTTTTGAAAAACAAATAATAGGATGTTGATTTTCATCGAAATTTACAGCATAAACCGGATTTGATGTATCTGAAATTTTTTGAATTTCAAATCCTTGATTCGTTAAGGTTTCAGCTACTTTTGGAAACATAGCTGTGGCTTCCGTTCCACCAGAATAGCAAAATACATTTTTTATATTGAAATGAAACGCCATAGTTTGTGCCCAAATTTGCGACAAATGACTTCTTCGAGAATTGTGCGTGCAAATAAAATTCAAACGAATTTCTTCTTGAAGATTGACTTTGTTTTGAATGTAATCCGCTAAGGGTTGTAACACAGCTTTTCGCTCTTCTGAAACGGAAATGTTTTTACTAATTTCAATAGATTTTGATAGATTTTCAAACATAGTAAGGTAATTTAGATTATTTCGGCCCTATATATTTATCATTAACAACAACCTGAATCAGGTGAGCAACAAGATGTTTCTTTTGGCTTCCACTCCCCTATCTTAACTTTTAATTTTTCTGGAGAAATACCGCAATTGTCTTTTGCTAAACAATCTGTTACTTTTGATTTTAATTGGAAATTAGTACCATCAAAATCTAAATTAAATTTTCCAATTGTTTCTTTCATTTGATATTCGACTTCGATCTCTAAATCAGGAATTTGAAGTTTTTGCTCAGACAATTCAATAATTTGAACCAATTTTTCAGGATGCAATCTGTGGTCGTAATCATTCGCCTCCCAAAGTTGAAAATTGGCCACTTCTTCTGTTCGAATAGTTCCGCCACAATCAATGAAATTTTTAGTTATTTTACCTACTTCCGTAACGTGGAAATGTCCTGGAACTAAATCGCCATTAGGCAATTGAAAAGCAATTGTAGCTAATTTTTTTAATTCTGATTTTATTTCTGATAGTTTCATTTTAAGTAATTATTTAATTATCAACTAAAGTTTTATTTAACAACATTTGGCATCTAACTTAATATACATTCCCATAAAATAGCGTCCAATAGATTCAAACACCTCTTTATTCAAACAATAACAAATTGATTTTCCTTCAATAGTACCTTGTATGATGTTGGCATTTTTTAATTCTTTCAAATGTTGAGAAATGGTAGGTTGTGCCAATGGTAATTCATTTACAATATCGCCACAAATACAAGAATCGACCTTTAATAAATATTGAATAATAGCTACTCTGGCAGGATTTGCCATAGCTTTAAACAAGTTAGCCATATCGTTTTGTTCTGTTGTAAAAGATTCAGATTTTGTAATTCCCATTGTATCATATTTGTATATTGCAATATTACGATAATAACCTGAACAAAAAAATGTTTCTGTAAAAAAAGAAACATTTTAGCTGAATTTATTTAAAACCAATTTTTTCTTTTGAAATAAATAATCATAGTTACAAATAAAAGAAACATTCCTGCCACTACATAAAAATAGCCGTATTTCCAATGTAATTCGGGCATATTATCAAAATTCATTCCATACACACCCACAACAAACGTTAATGGCATAAAGAATACAGAAACTACTGTTAAGGTTTTCATTACTACATTCATTTTATGACTTTGTAACGAAAAATAAAACGAAGAAGCACTTTCCAACGAGCTTAAATCGGCATCAATCTGATCTAAAAGTTCCAAACATTTTTGATGTAAACGAGAGAAAAAAGAATAATTTTCAACTGTAATGACATTAAAAACATCATCATCTTTCATACTTTTTATAGAATACAAAGAATCGCGAAGTGGCACAATAGAACGACGTAAAAAGTTTAAATTATCTCTATGATGTTCAATATCTTCTAAAATATTCGGATTGGGGTTGGTCTTGATTAAATCAATAACCGTATCAATTTTATGTTCCTCGCTTTCAATGGTAATATAAAAATTTTCCATTACAGCATCAAGTAGGAGATATAATAAATAATCAACTTTTCTATCTCTAACAATTCCAGCTTGTTGTCGCATTCTTTCTCGAATATGAAGAAAAAAATCGCTCTTTTTTTCCTGAAACGAAAACAAGAAACCATCACGTAAAATGAAACTAATTTGCTCTACATCAATACCGTTAGAGTCTGGAAGTAAAGACTTAATATTAAAAAATAGGGTGTGATTGTACTCCTCAACTTTTGATCGTTTCAGAATATTTAAAATATCACCTAAAATAAAATCATCAATTTTAAATTTTATACCAATTTCCTTAATTAAGGTAATGTCCGACAAGCCGTGCAAATTAATCCAATTGTTTTTTGTCGCATCTAAATGCTTATCCAATTGATTTAATTTTATATCCTCAAATTCAGATAATTCCTCAGAATTATATACAAATAATTGCATTTCAGGCGCAATATTTTCGTGTTTACCCGTATACTCAATTAGAGTTGGTATAACTTTTCGACCTTTTTTGTATAATAGTTTTCGCACTTTATATTAAATAAGTATTTTTACCTTTTACAAATATAACTAAATAACCTAAAAGGTTTCAAAAACCTGTTAGGTTTAAATAATAAAAATGAATCAAGATAAATTTGAAGCTGGTGTAACGTATCATATTTTCAATAGAGGAAATAATAAAGAAAATATATTCTTAGAAACGGACAACTATATTTATTTTTTAGGTTTAGTTGAAAAATATTTATTACCTATTTGTGATATATATGCATATTGTTTATTAAAAAATCATTTTCACATAGTTTTGAGAATAAAGGACATTGAAAACTTACCAGAGAATATAATTAATAAATTACACTTGCCTTTTTCAAATTTATTCAATTCTTATTCAAAAAGTATTAATAAAAAATATAATAGAACTGGAAGTTTGTTTCAAGAGCATTTAAAAAGAAAAAAAGTTGAAAGCGAAGAATATCTAATACAACTTATCGCCTATGTTCATCTGAATCCATCAAATCACAACCTAATAGATGATTTTAAAAAGTATAAATTTTCATCATATAATGCATACATTTCTACTAAAAAATCTAAAATAAGTAAAGAGTTCATATTTAGTTTAATTGATTTTGATAATTTTGAATATTGGCATAATGAGAAATATCTGATGAACAAAATAAATGAAGAAATACTTAAAGGAATGGAAATGTAATATAATCGTTCTAATAAGTTAAAAGAAAAGTAAGCAAATCAGACCTAACAGGTTTTTGAAACCTGTTAGGTCTTAAAAAAAACAAATATGCAAACCATAATTATAAATATAAAACAATTACTCCAAGTTAGAGAAACTTCAATTAAAAAAGTTTCAGGTTTGGAAATGGCACATTTACCCATTTTAGAGAATGCTTTTTTAGTTTTGGAAAAGGATCTTATTTCCGATTTTGGTTTGATGGAAAATTGTCCAAATTTAGAAAATGCAACAGTAATTGATGCTACTGGAAAAATTGTGATGCCAAGTTTTTGCGACAGTCATACCCATATTGTGTATGCTGGAAATAGAAGTGGCGAGTTTGTAGATAGAATAAATGGTTTATCGTATGAGGAAATTGCTAATCGCGGTGGCGGAATTTTAAATTCGGCAAAGAAATTAAACGAAACATCTGAAGACGAAATATATAATCAATCGAAAAAACGTTTAGAAGAAGTCATTTCTCAAGGGACAGGAGCGGTTGAAATTAAATCGGGTTACGGTTTAACCGTAGAAGGCGAATTGAAAATGCTTCGAGTGATAAAAAAACTAAAAGAAAACTATCCTATTGCGATAAAATCAACTTTTCTTGGCGCACACGCATTTCCAACGGAATACAAAGAAAATCATCAAGCGTATATCGATTTGATAATTAACGAAATGTTACCCAAAATCGCAGCAGATCATTTAGCCGATTATATCGATGCCTTTTTAGAAACGGGTTATTTTAGTGTTTCAGAAACCATTCAGATTATGGAAGCAGGTAAAAAATATGGTTTAAAACCAAAAATTCACGTAAATCAGTTTACAGCCATAAACGGAATAAAAGCTTGTGTCGAAAACGGCGCGTTAAGTGTCGACCATTTAGAAATTGTAACTGATGAAGACATAGCAATATTAAAAAATTCTGATTGTATGCCAGTGGCGTTACCAAGTTGTTCGTATTTTATTTCGATTCCGTACACGCCATCTCGACAAATGTTGCATGCTGGTTTACCTTTAGCGTTAGCCTCTGACTTTAATCCAGGTACGACGCCTTCTGGAAATATGCATTTTGTAGTTGCTACGGCTTGTATCAAAATGAAAATGACTCCAGAAGAAGCCATAAATGCCGCCACAATTAACGGCGCTTATGCAATGGATTTAAGCGAGTCGCACGGAAGTATTACAAAAGGCAAAAAAGCCAATTTGATTATTACCAAGCCGTTACATAGTTTTTATGAAATTCCGTATTGTTTTGCTACGAATTTGATTGATAGTGTTTGGTTGAATGGGAAAGTTTTTAACCGCTAAGTTCGCAAAGATTGCGCAAGGCTCGCAAAATTTTTTACTGTAAAAATAATCAAGAAAACTGACCTCAACGTTTGTCGCTCTGAAAGAGTCTCAACATTATTCATCAAAAAAGTAACAATAAGAGATGCTTTCAGCATGACAAATTGGTTGTAAATAATAATACTTAGCGAGCCTTGCGAAAAACCTTGCCTCTTTGCGGTAAAAACAAACCTAAAACTCAGCTTCCACCAAAATTTCCATAACTTCCTTTGAAATCGGATGTTCAAACTGAATATATTCGGCGTGCAAATGCAACCTATCGGCTTTCGTACCATATAAATCGTCTCCAACAATAGGTGTGTGTAATCCTAAACTATGAGAAGCGTGTACACGTAATTGG
>JBFYPW010000011.1:0-27571 GCA_041303115.1 Flavobacterium sp. | reverse complement strand
CAAAGAGACAAATACAATTAGTGTTTCAACAGACATAAATTTTTATTATTATATCAATTTAATTAAGTCGAAATTATTAAAAAGTTATGATGTAAAAAGCTTTAAAAAAGATAATTACAATCTATTAATAGCATTGCTTTTTGGTGAAAAAACCGAATTATCAAAAGAAATTACTACAAATTACACACAAGCAGGAATTATTCATATTTTAGCCATTTCAGGGCTACATATTGCCTTAATTTACGGAATTGTACTTTGGCTTACTAAACCATTGCTTCGATTCAAAAAAGGAAAATTGTATATCTTTCTTCTTTCGTTATGTGTTTTATGGTTTTATGCCATTTTAGCTGGATTTTCTGCTTCAATTGTTCGAGCTGCGGTTATGTTTTCTGTAGTTGCGTTAGCAAAAATTGTGAATCGACAAGCTAATATTTATAATTCTTTAGCTGTTTCTGCTATGCTGTTATTAGTATTTAATCCGAATTATCTTTTTGATGTTGGATTTCAATTGAGTTTCTCCGCTGTATTAAGCATTGTAATTTTTCAGCCCTTAGTTAGAAAATACAGTTATTCTAAGCATTTAATTTTCTTAAAAATTAAAGAATTATTGCTCATTTCTTTGGTGGCACAAATTGGTGTTTTGCCCTTAATATTGTATTATTTTGGACAATTCCCATTATTGTTTTTACTAGCTAATTTAATTGCGATTCCGCTTTCGAGTTTCATTTTAATTTTAGGATTAGCATTGATTCCTTTCAATTTTTTGTTTCCGAAAGTAGCGGTTTATTTGAGCGGTTTAGTCAATTTTTTAATTGAAAATATGAACGTTTTTACGGCTTGGATTGTAAAATTCGATGTTTTTATTATCAAAAATATAGCTTTTCACGAAGTGTTAGTTTTGTTGTTATATTTAATTATTGCAACAGTTCTTTATTTCGTTTATTTTTCAAAAATTAAAAATTTAAAACCAATTTTATTTTCCATTTTGATTTTTCAGATGGGCTATTTTTTTCTTAACTCTAGTGAAAAAAATAATAACGAATTAGTGGTTTTTCATCTTATGAAGCATACGCTTATTGTGGAAACTAAAAATAGTGAGGCTGTTTTTTATACAGATGATTATGAAAGGGCAAAGGCGTCTATTGAAACCTATTCTAGAGGAAAATTTGTAAAAAAGTATCGAATTGAACCTATTAAAAATGTATATAGTTTTAAGAAAAAAATTCTTTGCATTGACAGTTTAGGAGTGTTTACTACCAAACAAAAACCAGAAATTGTGGTGCTTACACAATCTCCAAAAATTAATTTGAAACGATTAATTTCAACCATTAAGCCAGAACAAATAATTGCGGATGGTTCTAATTATAAAAGTTATATAAAACTTTGGAAGACCACTTGTGAGCAAGAAAAAATCCCTTTTCACGCCACAGCTGAAAAGGGATTTTATATATTGAAATAAATTATTATTTTTTGATAATTTTATTTGCACCTTCTAACCATACTTGTGGTCCGCCAGCAACATAGCCAGTACTTCCAAGTGCATTTAAATTTACTTTTGCATCGGCTGTTTTGGAAGCGTTAACAAACCAAACTGTAGGATAACCTCTAACTTGTAATTGTTGTTGTAATTGTGCATTTTGCATTTTTATAGCATCTGTTTGTTCGTTTTTTCTAGGAAAATCTAATTCTACTAAAATAACATTATTGGAAGCCCATTTTATAAATTCTGAGGTTTTAAATACTTCATTTTGTAATCGAATACACCAACCACACCAATCAGATCCTGTAAAAAACAAGAACATTGGTTTGTTTTCTTTAATCGATAAATCAGTAGCAACAGACATATCCGTGTACCACTTTAATTCTTGACTTTGAGCAATAAATCCACTAAATAAAAATGCGAATATTAAAATTATTTTTTTCATATTTTTCATTTTTTAAACAAGAATAAGCATATTGAGTGCCAAGTTTGTTGTTTATCTAACACCATGCATTAATTTTTTGATGATAGGGCTCATTAAAATTGAAAAAGCAGCTAAAACAAAAGAAATAATAGCTAACATCCAAAAGAAATAACTTATTCCTTTTTCATTAGCTATAGCTTCGACTTCTTCGCCAAACATACCAGCGCCTTTCATACCAATTGCAACGGCTAAATACCATACACCAAACATAAATGCAATCATTCTAGCAGGAACTAATTTGCTAACATAAGAAAGTCCAACAGGTGAAATACATAATTCTCCCATCGTGTGAAATAAGAAAACTAAGATTAACCAAATCATACTCACACTTGCGCTTTGTGCTCCAGGGGCAATTCCGTTTGCGCCAAAAGCAACAGCTACCATTCCAAGACCTAAAAATATCATTCCAATTCCATATTTTACATTGGCATTTGGATTAAATTTACTTTCCCATACTTTTGAAAACAAAGGAGCTAACGTTATAATAAACAATGAATTCAATGTAGAAAACCATGTTGAAGGCACTTCTGTTAATGCTTCTGTTGATTTTTCTATTTTTAAGAATTTAAGAGTTGAATCAGATAAGTCTAAGAACCCTGCCATATAATAATCTTTTGCAAGCATCCAAAGCGCAATAATCCATATGATAACAAAACTAAAGCTTAATACAATATTAGCTGTAGAATATTTTGCAAATGTTTTTCTAAACAACATGAACATAACCCAATTTATAATAATTAAAGGGATAAGTGTCATCAACGAATTTACAACTAAAAAGATTGCACTTGAATTTCCAGTTAAAATTCTATTAGTATATTTTTCTGCAAAAACGGTTAAACTGTTTGGGGATTGTTCAAAAATTGCCCAAAAGAATATGGTTATGAAAGCAAAGAAGGTAACTGCAATTAATTTTTCACGAGTGGTTTTTGAATATTGCATAATTCTGTAAACCAATAAAACGATAAATAAAATTAAAGCCGTTAAAATAGCTATTGAATTTCCTTTTTCACCAAGAAATCCAAAGACATCAAATGAACCACCTGATAATTTAGAGATTTTTGAAGCAGGGGCGTTAATTATCCAAAGTAATCCTAAAATTACAGAAACTGTGATTACGCCAAGTTGCCATGAAGTAAAAGGAACTCTTTTGTCTGTATCTTTTTTTGCAAGTTCTTCAACATCTTTTTTCACGGGTTTTAAACCGATATCGCCAAAAATATTTTGAGATAACCAAAATTGTACTAATCCAAGAAACATAAAAATTCCAGCTAAACCAAAACCATAACCCCAACCTACTTTTTCACCTAAATAACCACAAAGTAAAATACCAAAAAATGCTCCAGCATTTACGCCCATATAAAAGATGGTATAGGCTCCGTCTTTTTTCTCTGGTCTGTCTTTGTACATTTCAGAAACAATTGAAGTCATATTTGGCTTAAAAAATCCGTTTCCAAAAACTAAAAGCACAAGTCCTAAATATATTGTAAACTGTGTTTCAAAAGCCATTGAAAAGTGACCTAAAGTCATTAATAAAGCTCCAATTACAACAGCCCATCTATAACCAATTATTTTATCGGCAAAATAACCTCCAAGCATTGTGGATAGATATACTAAACCTACATAAGAGCCAAAAAGTGATGATGCAGTTCCTTGGTCCCAGCCCCAGCCACCTTCGGCAATTGAAGCCATAAAAAATAAAACTAATAAAGAGCGCATTCCATAAAATGAAAAACGTTCCCACATTTCAGTAAAAAATAGAACGAACAAACCACTTGGGTGACCTAAAACGGTACTTTTAAAAAATTGATCGGTTGAGTTTTCTGTATTCATAAATTTGTTTTTTTGTTTATTTAACTTCCTGCATTAATTTTCTAACAATTGGAGAGATTGCAATAAGTACAACTCCTGCAACAACTGCATAAATTGCTAATTGTTGATATCCATCTGTATAGGCCATTAATTTTTCAACTTTTGTTGCATTTTCATTTGCTTTAGCCATTCCAGCGCCTAAAATTCCAGCTACATATTGACCGTAAGCACTAGCTAAAAACCACATTCCCATCATTACACCTTGCAATTTTATTGGAGACAACTTTGTCATAATAGACAATCCAATCGGTGAGAGACATAATTCTCCAAAGGTAATAATTAAATAGGCAATTGTAAATACTTCCAATGATGTCATTCCTTCAGCATTAGCAAAAAAGCGCGTAGCATAAAAAACATAAAATGCAATAGCTAAAAATAAAAATCCTAATCCAAATTTTACAACTGTATTTGGCTCAAATTTTCTCTTACTTAACCACAACCAAAATAATCCAATTATTGGTGCAAAAATAATTACAAATAATGAATTTGATGCATTGTTAATCCCGTTTGGATCAAATTTTACACCTAGAATTTTATCATCTAAATTATTTGCGGCAAATAAACTTAATGAACCTCCACTTTGCTCAAAAAATGCCCAAAATAGAATTGAAAATAGAATGAAAACCAAAGCTGCAATTAATTTTTTATTTTCTTGTATTGTAAAATTTCGCATTTCATAAAACAAATATAACAATGTTAAAGGACCAATAGTATACATAAATATATCTGTGTATTGTGGATTTGAAACCATTATCATAATTAATGGAATTGCAACAATTGTTCCTACATAAGTTAAATACTCGTATAATTTTCTCTTAGACTTTTCTATTCCCAACAAAGGAGAAACACCAATTGTTGACAAACTTTTTTGTGTAAAAACAAAAGTTACTAAGCTAATTATCATTACTATCCCTGCAAGACCAAAAGCTAGATTCCAGGAGTAACTTTTTCCTATGTATACGCAGGCATAACCGCCTAATAATGCTCCAACATTTATTCCAGAATAGAATAATGAGAAACCTGCATCTCGTCTTGTGTCATTGTTTTTATACAACGCACCAACCATGGTAGAAATGTTTGGCTTAAAAAAACCAGTTCCAATTACTGTGAAAGATATTCCTAAAAAGAAAAATTGGTGTGGATCAAAAGCTAAAATTGCACTACCAATAATCATCATAATTCCACCCCAAAAAAGTGATTTTCTATATCCTAATAATTTATCTGCAAATAAACCACCAATAAATGTAAAAGCATACACAAATGCTTGAGTTGCTCCATATTGTAAATTAGCAACATCTTCTTTCATTAAAAGTTGATCTACCATAAAGAAAGTTAACATTCCTCTCATTCCATAAAAACAAAAACGTTCCCACATTTCACTAAAAAATAAATACCAAAGCTGTTTTGGGTATTTGCCCTCAAAATTTTGAATTTCTTCGACTGATTTTGGTTCGTATATTGCCATAATTATAGTTTTTCTAAAATAAAGTTAGTCATTTTGGTGTACAATTGTAAGCGGGTTTTTCCACCATAAATTCCGTGATTTTTATCTGGGTAAATCGCCCAATCAAATTGTTTGTTGGCTTGTACCAAAGCTTCTACCATTTTCATGGTGTTTTGAACATGTACATTATCATCAGCCGTACCATGAATTAATAAAAAGTTTCCTTTCAATTTACTTACGTGTGAAATGGGCGAATTGTTATCATAACCACTTGCGTTTTCTTGTGGCGTCTGCATGTATCTTTCGGTATAAATGCTGTCGTAATATCTCCAAGACGTTACGGGAGCAACGGCAATAGCAGATTTGAAAACATCTGCGCCTTGAAAAACACAATTAGCCGCCATAAAACCACCAAACGACCATCCGAAAATTCCAATTCTAGATTTGTCAACAAAAGTGTATTTCCCAAAAACTTTAGCCGCATCAATTTGGTCTTCTACTTCGTATTTTCCTAATTCTTTTTGCGTACATTTTTTAAATTCTGCCCCTTTAAAACCAGTTCCTCTTCCGTCAACACAAGCTACAATATAGCCTTTTTGAGCCAACATCATAAACCAATAATCGTCTGTTCCGTTCCAAGCATTGTCTACCTGTTGCGAACCTGGTCCCGAATATTGAAACATAAAAACAGGATATTTTTTATTCGGATCAAAATCTTTTGGTTTAATCATCCAAGTGTTTAAAACATGTCCTTTTTCTGTAGTGATGGTTGAAAATTCTTTCGGTGATACGTTGTATTTTGCTAATTTTTCTTCAACCGCTTCATTCGATTGGATTTTCTTAATCTCTTGAGAAGTTTTAGAATCGTTTAAAGAATAATAAGGCGCTGCTGTAGCACTTGAATAGGTATTGATAAAATATTGAAAATTTGGACTAAAAGTAGCGCTATTTGTTCCTGTTTTTAATGACAGTCTTTTTTTAGCTTTTCCGTCAATTGAAATGGAGTACACATCTCTATTTATTGAACCGTTTTCTACAGATTGATAATAAATTGTTTTGTTTTTCTCATCAAATCCATAATAAGCGGTTACATCCCAATTCCCTTTTGTAACCTGGTTTTTCAACTTTCCAGTTTTGTCATAATAATAAATATGATTGAAACCGTCTTTCTCTGAAGTCCAAATAAAACTATTGTCTTTTAAAAAGGTTAAGTTATCCGTTACATCAACGTATGCTTTGTCTTTTTCGTTTAAAATTACTTTTTTAGTTCCCGAATTTCCATCAACAAATAGTACATCTAAATTGTCTTGGTGTCGATTGATTACTTGCGCACTTAAAACATTTGAATCATTTGTCCATTTTAATCTTGCTATATAAAAATCGGAATAAGTACTTAAATCAATTTTTTGCATTTTTGCAGAAGCTACATCATAAATATGTAACGAAACGTCTGCGTTTTTTTCTCCTGCTTTTGGGTATTTAAAAACAGCTTGTGTGGGATACAAACCTTGATTATACATATCCATTGAGAATTCTGGAACGTTTGTTTCGTCAAATCGAATAAAAGCTATTTTTGTTCCGTTAGCATTCCAATCAAAAGCACGAACAAAAGCAAATTCTTCTTCATAAACCCAATCTGTAATTCCGTTAATGATGCTATTTTTCTTGCCATCGGTTGTAACTTGGGTTTCTTTATTTAAAAGTAAATCAAAAACATACAGGTTGTTTTCGAAAGCATAAGCGACTTTAGTTCCATCGGATGAAAATGTAGGTTCTTGAATAGCTTTATCGGTAAATTTTGATAATTTTTTAGAGGCAATATCGTAAACAAAATAGTTGGCTGTAAATGAACGTCTAAATATGGATTCGGTATTAGTGGCAATTAATATTTTTTTCTCCGCTTGATCAAAAGTGTAACTATCAATTGAAGTTAATGCTGCAAAATCTTTGGTATCAATTAGCGTTGCAACTTTATTTAGTGTAGCATAATCAAACAAATCAATTTGCATAGTTTTTGAATTTCTATCGAAATTTAGCACCGTATATTGATTGGTATTTTTCATGGCATTTAATTCGTCCATGCCTTTTGTTCTAAATGCGCCGCCCCAAATTTCTTCTAAAGTTAATTTTTGTTGCCCAACAACTGATACTGAAGTGGTTAGTAAAATGATTACTAAGTATATAAAATTTCTCATATTTTTGATTGTAAAAAACTTTCAATTTTAGTGAAAATTTATGATATATTCCTAATAAATATTGAATTTTTTACTTTCTAAGTTTTATTTTTTTAAAAATAACTTTTATTATCTTTGTCATTCAATCCGAAAGTAATGGTGCAAAATAAAACAGGTTTTTCAAAATTAAGTAAAGAAGAAAAAATAAATTGGATCGCTGAAAAGTATTTTTCTAATCCAAAAGAAGCAATTGCATTATTACAAAGCTATCAAAATTCCGATGCTTCACTTCAAAAACTACATGACGAATTTATTGAAAATACTTTAACAAATTTTTATTTGCCTTTAGGTGTTGCTCCAAATTTTACTATTAATGGCAAAAACTATACCATTCCAATGGCTATTGAGGAAAGCTCTGTTGTGGCAGCCGCAAGTAAAGCCGCTAAATTTTGGGGAGCACGAGGAGGATTTAAAACAACTATTTTAGGTACAGAAAAAATTGGTCAAGTTCATTTTATTTATGAAGGTGATAAACAAAATCTTATTGAATATTTCAATTTTGTTAAGCCGTTTTTATTTACTGAAGCAGAAGGCATAACTAAAAATATGCAAAAGCGTGGTGGCGGAATTTCAGATATCCAATTAATTGATAAAACGGCAGCTTTAGAAAATTATTACCAATTGCACGCTACTTTTCAGACAAAGGATAGTATGGGCGCTAATTTTATCAATTCTTGTTTGGAACAATTTGCCAAAACATTTAAAAACAAATCTGAAGAATTTGGAATCCAATCGATTCAAATTGTGATGAGTATTTTGAGCAATTTTGTACCAAATTGTGTAGTTCGTGCCGAAGTTTCTTGTCCAGTTTCAGATCTTAATGAAGATGCCAACATCACGTCAAGTGAATTTGCAGAAAAGTTTCTAACCGCTGTAAAAATAGCAGAAGTAGAGCCGTACAGAGCTGTAACACATAATAAAGGCATTATGAACGGAATTGATGCGGTGGTTTTAGCAACAGGTAACGATTTTCGTGCTGTAGAAGCTGGTATTCACGCATTTGCAAGTAGAAACGGAAGCTACACAAGTTTGTCTCACGCTAAAATAGAAAACGAAATATTTACGTTTTGGCTGGAAGTGCCTTTAGCATTAGGAACCGTTGGTGGTTTAACTAATTTACATCCTTTAGTCAAATTTTCTTTAGAAATGTTAGGTACTCCTTCTGCAACGGAATTAATGGAAATTGTCGCTGTTGCTGGATTGGCTCAAAATTTTGCAGCCTTACGTTCGTTAACTACTTCAGGAATTCAACAAGGACATATGAAAATGCATTTGAATAATATTTTAAATCAACACCAAGCTACAAAAGAAGAGAAACTATTAGTTTTAGCACATTTTGAAAACCAAACGGTTGCACATAATTTAGTAGTAGATTTTTTAGAGCGTTTAAGAACTAAGTAAAACCCTTGCTAGCCTTGCGAAAATCTTCGCGAACTTTGCGTTAAAAACATGAATGAAACGTATTATTCTAACGGAAAACTCCTAATTACGGGAGAATATTTGGTCTTAAATGGTGCCAAAGCATTAGCCTTGCCTACAAAATTTGGTCAGCATTTACGCGTTTCTTCGTGTGTAGAAAAAAAAATATTTTGGACCAGTTTGGATGCTGACAAAAGCGTTTGGTTTGAAACTGAATTCACTTTTGAGGAAATTCGAGAGGCTAAAAATTTTCAAGAAGAACATCCCATAAAACATACTTTAGTTGAAATTTTACATCAAGCATATTTACAAAACCCTAATTTTTTAGCTTCACAAGTAGGGTATAAAATTGAAACCGAATTGACTTTTCCAAGAAATTGGGGCTTAGGCACGTCTTCTACTTTACTAAATAATATTGCACAATGGTTACACATTGATGCGTTTGAATTACTTAGAAAAAGTTTTGGAGGAAGCGGATACGATATTGCTTGTGCCAGTAACAATTTTCCAATTACATATCAATTAGATGAAAATGAAAAACCCATTGTTGAGGTAGTTGATTTTTATCCAAAATATAAGGGGAATATCTATTTTGTGTATTTGAATAAAAAGCAAAATAGTCGTCACGCGATTCAGAATTACATGAATAAGCAACAGTTTTTAACCAAAAAAACAGCAACTATTTCTGAGATTACCAATAGAATACTGCTTTCGACAAATATAGAAGTTACCATTGATTTATTGGAACATCATGAAGTTATTTTAAGCGATATTTTAGAATTAGAAACCGTAAAAGAACGTTTGTTTTCTGATTTTAAAGGCACTATTAAAAGTTTAGGCGCTTGGGGAGGCGATTTCGTTATGGTACTATCAAAAGAAAATCCTATACCTTATTTTCAATCAAAAGGGTACGAAACTATTTTAACATATGATGAAATGATTTTAGTTTAATTTATTTAATAAAAAATCATTATTTTTACATAAGTAATTCATTAATAAGCACATATATAAAAAAAATAATTTTATGAAAAAGTTACTTTTTATTTTATTTATTTTCGTTTCATTATTTTCATCTTGTTCAGAAGAAAACGCTCCTACTGAGGAAACTCAAAATGAACCTAATAAAGTTTTACTGCTTAAAGTAGATTATTTAACAAATACGTTTCAGGGCGGGAAAGAAACTACGTATACCGAAAATTCAAATTCATTTACTATTTCTCATCAATCTGTTCCAGCTACTGATTTTGGAAATATTAAGTTGAAATATGATGAAATCAATCAAATTCTTTTTGATGGTGATATTATTTGGATGGGTTTAGGACAAATTCATCATCCACAAAATATGCTTGCGGCCAATCAATTTCAAATAGTCCTAACAGATGATATTATTTTTCCTGCTACAAGCTTCAATCATATTTTACCTCAATCCAATTTATCTAATGACTACAATCAGGTATGGATGGCTGTGCAAAACTTGGTAAAAGTTAGACAGTATTTAATCTCAAATCCTAATGGAGTGGTACATTTATATTTATATACGCCAAGCGTTGGAGTAGGAAATCCTGCCGATTGGAAATGGATTGTTTTATTGAAAAATTAGTTTTTATAAAGCTGTTTTTTTAAACGTATATCCTAAAACATTTTCTAATTTTTCACTGGAAACAATTTTTCCAAAATTAGTTTCATTTTCATTAAATAATGGTGCAGTCAAATGCAACTGCTTTGCTTTTTCGGTGTAATACTTTTTTCGTGTAGGATGATTGGGTGCGACTGCGTTAAAAGTTTCATTCCAACAGTTTTGTTTCAGTATCTCACAAATAATTTCAATGCAATCTTGTTGATGAATTAAGTTTATTGGCGCATCTGGATTGGTAACATTGGTTTTTCCGGTTAACATTTTAACTATGTTTCTGTCTTCACCAATTAAACCACCAAAACGGATTATTGTGGTTTGAAAATTAGAGTTATTTCGCAATAAATTTTCGACTTCCATTAATTGTTTTCCGCTTTCTGTATCAGGATATAAAATGCTTTCTTCTGTAACTGTTGGAATTAAATAGGATTCACTATAAACAGAAGTCGAACTAATAAAAATTACTTTACTAATAGAAGAATTTTCTATAAATTGAAGTAAAGTTTTTATTTTATTTACAAATGTTTTCTCTGAAGATACTTCTTTAATTTTTCTCAATCCTGGCGGAATATCAATAATTAATATCTCAGAATTGTATAAAAATTCAGTTACGGAATCACTAATTTTAGTTTCAGAAAGTTCCAATAAATAAGGCTCAATGTTATTAGATTTTAAAACATCTAATTTCTTTTCAGAAGTGGTGGAGCCTTTTACTTCAAAGCCAATTTCAATTAATTTTTTAGCTAAAGGTAAACCTAACCAGCCACAACCTAAAATAGATACTTTCATTTTATTTTTTTACTAATACATAACTTTCATTTTCCACCGCCAAATAACCTTGGTCGTAAACAAAATAATAAATATTTCCTGTTTTTGTGGTGTATATAGAGGTTATTAAATCAAAATCAAAACCTTTGCTTATTAATTTATTTTTGGTTGTTTTGGTTTTTTCTTCGGGGTTTAATTCGGTTAAAATACGATAATTTTTGCGTAATTTGTTGTTTATATTTCGCATCAAATTGGTTTGATCTTTATTTATTTTATTATTGTAGGCGTTTCGGCAACCATCGCTGCAAAATTTTTTATCTTCTCTTCCTACAATTTTATCTTGACATTCTAAACATGTTTTATTCATAACATTTTTATTTGAGGTCGAATAAAAGTAATAAAAAAATAGAAACATTGAATGTTTTTAGATTTTTTATTTTCCATTTGTAAGCGACAACAAACAATTA
The DNA here is from genome assembly GCA_041303115.1 of Flavobacterium sp. Taxonomy (GTDB): domain Bacteria; phylum Bacteroidota; class Bacteroidia; order Flavobacteriales; family Flavobacteriaceae; genus Flavobacterium. The sequence continues at coordinate 15,773 of JBFYPW010000011.1, read as the reverse complement.
CAATCGATTTTAAATGAATAACAACCGAATAACCTTTTTTTCTTGCCACATCTTTGCACTGTCGAAATGAAAGAACGAGTTCAGTCGATAAACAAATTTTAATTAATATAAACATTTAAATTTTAAACGCCATGAAAAACAGAGTACAATTAATCGGACACGTAGGACAAGAACCAGAAGTAAAAAACTTAGAATCTGGAAAAGTAGCCAATTTTACTATCGCTACGAATGAAAATTACACCAACGCCAAAGGTGAAAAAGTGGAACAAACCGAGTGGCATCGAGTAACTGCTTGGGGAAAAACAGCTGAAATCGCTGAAAAATTAATTACTAAAGGGTGTTACGTAGCTATAGAAGGGAAATTAACACATAGAAGCTACGATGACAAAGACGGCAACAAACGATTTATCACAGAAGTGGTGGCGAACGAGTTGGTTTTATTGAGCAAATAACAATTGTATTTCAATAATAAGATTTATTAAATTATGTAAATTTCTTAAATCTGTGTTTCAAAAAATTAAATAACAAAAACAATAAATTTTTATACGCCATGAAATAAGCTTATTTCTTAAGCTACAACTTTTCGAAACGCGAAATAAATAAACAATTAAATTATAAGCCTTATGAAAAATTCAGTACAATTAATCGGAAATGTGGGTCAAGAACCAGAAATCAAAAATCTTGAAGGAGGAAAAAAATTAGCAAATATCAACATCGCCACAAATGAAGTATATTATCGCGAAAATGGTGACAAAGTAGAACAAACGCAATGGCACCGAGTGACGGCTTGGGGTAAAACAGCAGAGATTATTGAAAGATATGTAAGCAAAGGAAAAGACATTGCCATTGAAGGCAAACTAACCCACAGAAGTTACGACGACAAAGATGGAAACAAACGCTACATTACAGAAGTAATTGCAAATGAAATTTTGTTAATCGGTAAATAAGTTTGTTATGCAAGTTAGTGTATTTTCTATCCGAATAGATCCCGCATTTTTAGAGCTAGACCAACAAAAATTAAATGCTTTTTTAGAAACAGTTGCATTTAAAAAATCCAGCACACAATTTTTGGAAAGTGAATCAGCGTATTGGTCTGTTATTGTTCATTATGAAAAAGAAGAGCAGAAAAAATCCGAACGATTAGAACGAAAGTCGTACGAAGATTTACTTCCGAATGACAAACAAGTTTACGGATACTTAAATCAATGGAGAACTGAAAAATCCGAACAATTTAATCAGAAGAAATTTATGATTTGCCACAATTCAGAATTAATTGACTTAGCACTATATAAGCCAAGTAATTTAGAAGAATTACAACAGATTAAGGGTTTTGGAAAACAAAAAGCAGATAAATTTGGTGAAGATATTTTAGCGATTTTAAATGCCGTTTAAATTTTGAAGGATAAGAAGAGTGCTTATTAGTGCTCTTCTTATTCATTCATTAAACGTTCAAATTCTTCAAAAAACAAACCTAAATGGTATCCGTCGACTAATCCGTGATGCACATAAACTGCCATTGGAATTTTTTTCACCCCGTTTTCGTCTGTCATTTTACCAAATGAAAATTTCGGACAACTATCAGGCATTGAAAAACTTCTTGAATGAGAAATTGAAGTAAAATTTACCCAAGGTAAAGCCGAAAAATGAATAATATTTTCATTATATTCTTTAGTAAAAAGTCCGGTTGTTTTTTTGACTCTAGTTGCTTCATTATAATAGTTTTTAATAAAAACATCAAGGTTTTCATCGTATTCTATTTCTGAAAAACCAAATGTTTTATCGTCACGTAAAATAGTAGCAGAAGCGTTAATTTTATCAAAAAGATATACATTATCATTTTCTATTCGGTACCTGAAATTTTCAATATTATTTGTAGCAACTATAGTTTTGTGTAAATAATATACAAAAAAACTTACGCCTAATTCTTTAGCTTTATGATAGGCTTTTGTACAATCAAATTGAATAGTAGTCCCAAAAAATGGTTCTTCAAATTTGCTAAAAAATTCAAAGTGCTCTTTTCGGTTCCAAGTTGTGATGTCAATCTTTTGCTTCATTACACTAAGGTTAAAATTTCAGTTATTTGGGTAACCGATTTAAAGTTGTTATGCTGAATTTCAAAATCTATTTTTTCGTATTCCCAAGTTGTATGATATGGAATATGAATGGCGTGTCCGCCTAAATTCAAAACGGGCAAAACATCTGATTTTAAGGAATTTCCAATCATTAAAAAATCTTCTGCTTTGCAATCTAATCGACCTAACATTTTTTCGTAATCCAATTCGGTTTTATCGCTCATTACTTCAATATGATGAAAATAAGCACCGATTCCAGAATCGTGAAGTTTACGATGTTGGTCTTTTAAATCGCCTTTTGTAGCGACAACTAATTTATATTTTCCTTGCAATTGTTCTAAAACAGCAGTTATATTTGGGAGTAATTCTACTGGTTTTTGCAGTAAATCTTTACCAATAGCTAAAATTTGCTCAATGCCTTTGCCTGCAATTTGATGATTAGTCAAATCCAAAGCGGTTTCAATCATCGATAACGTAAACGCTTTGATGCCAAAACCATACAACGGCAAATTATTGACTTGATGATTTAAAATTAACCCTAAAATTTCTTGATGCGACGCATAATCTTGAAATAACACACAAAAGCGTTCTTGTGCCTCATCAAAATAAGGTTCGTTGTGCCAAAGGGTGTCGTCTGCATCAAATGCGATTATTTTTGGGTTCATATTAAGATATCATCGCACCATTAATCACGCTTTCTGAGTCTGGATTTACGAAAACCAATTTTCCTTCCGCGTTGTTGGTTAACAATAACATGCCTTCGCTTTCCACACCACGTAAAGCTCTTGGCGCTAAGTTGACCAAAACCGTTACACGTTTTCCAATGACTTCTTCTGGTGTAAAATGCTCTGCAATTCCAGAAACGATTGTTCTTACGTCTATTCCTGTATCTACTTTTAAGACTAACAATTTGTTTGCTTTTGGCATTTTTTCTGCTTCGATAATGGTTCCAATTCGTAAATCTACTTTGGCAAAATCTTCGAAAGTGATTATTTCTTTTTGCGGTTCAGCTTTTGCGTTTTCCACTTGATTGGCGGTTTTAGTTGCTTCTAATTTATCTAATTGTTTTTGGATTTCGGCATCTTCTATTTGAGCAAACAAAATTTCAGCTTGACCAATTTGATGTCCAGGTGTTGTCAAATTCCAATTTTCAAATTCCAAATTCCAATTATTTACTTTAATGTTTAAAATGTTGCACAATTTAGCAGAAGTAAAAGGTAAAAATGGTTCTGAAAGTATGGCTAAAGCTGACGCAATTTGCAGTGCAACATACATTTGAGTTTGTACTCTTGCCGGATTTTCTTTCACCATTTTCCAAGGTTCCTCGTCGGCTAAATATTTGTTTCCTAAACGGGCTACGTTCATTAATTCGCCTAACGCTTCTCTGAAACGGTAACGCTCAATTGAACTTGAAATTACAGCTGGATACGCTTTTAACTCGGCTAAAGTTTGTTCGTCAACTTCTGAAAATTCGTTATGCGTTGGAACTATTCCGTGGTAATATTTATTGGTTAACACCACCACACGATTGATGAAATTTCCAAAAATCGCCGCTAATTCATTATTATTTCTGGCTTGAAAATCTTTCCAAGTGAAATCGTTGTCTTTTGTTTCTGGTGCATTAGCTGTTAACGCATAACGCAACGAATCTTGTTTTTCTGGGAAATCTTGCAAATATTCGTGTAACCAAACCGCCCAGTTTTTTGAAGTCGATAATTTGTTTCCTTCTAAATTTAAAAATTCATTTGCCGGAACATTATCTGGTAATATATAACTTCCTTCTGCTTTTAACATCGCTGGAAAAATAATACAATGGAAAACGATATTGTCTTTCCCAATGAAATGAACCAATTTTGTATCGGCATCTTTCCAATACGGTTCCCAATCTTTTCCTTCACGCGCTGCCCATTCTTTGGTTGCAGAAATGTAACCAATAGGTGCGTCAAACCAAACGTATAATTTTTTCCCTTCGGCTCCTGCAACAGGTACATCAATTCCCCAATCTAAATCACGGGTTACCGCTCTTGGTTCTAAACCACCATCAACCCATGATTTTACTTGTCCGTATACATTGGGTTTCCAGTCGTTTTTATGACCTTCTAAAATCCATTCTCTTAAGAAAGATTCATAACGATTTAAAGGTAAAAACCAGTGTTTTGTAGATTTTAAGACAGGTGTTTCACCTGTAATAGTCGATTTCGGATTAATTAAATCAGTTGCATTTAAAGTTGAACCACATTTTTCACATTGGTCGCCATACGCTTCTGGGTTGTCACATTTTGGACAAGTTCCGGTTACGAAACGATCTGCTAAAAATTGGTCTGCTTTAGCATCGTATAATTGGTCGGTAGTTTCTTCGATGAAATCACCGTTATCGTATAATGTTTTAAAAAATTCGGAAGCCGTTTTATGATGTATTTCCGAAGAAGTTCTAGAATAATTATCAAAAGAAATTCCAAAATCTAAAAAAGATTGACGAATAATTCCGTCATATTTATCAATTACTTGTTGTGGTGTAATGCCCTCTTTCTTGGCTTTCATAGAAATTGCCACACCGTGCTCATCGCTTCCGCAAATGAAAGCTACATCTTTTCCTTGTAATCGTAAATATCTTGAATATATATCAGAAGGCACATAAACTCCTGCTAAATGCCCAATATGAATGGGTCCATTGGTGTAAGGAAGCGCCGCTGTAATGGTATATCTTTTCGGATTTTCTAACATAATTTTTTGTTTTAACGCAAAGGTGCAAAGTTTTTCGCAAAGCCTCACAAAGTAATTTTAAGTTTTTCGCTAAAGCGATTTCAAGTTTTTAAAGTACAAATGTCGTGAAAATTATAATTTATTCACAACTCGTCTAATACCTTCTTTCAAAAGAACGGAATTAAAGTTTAAAAGCAAACCTAATTTGAAGTTGCCAAGCCTTAAATAAGTTAAGGTTTGAGCAAAATGAAGTTCAGAAAGTACTTCAACACTTTTTAATTCTAAAACCAGTTTATCTTCAACTAATAAATCAATTCGATAGCCACTCTCAAGTTTAACTTCTTCGAAAATCAATGGAATTGATTTTTCTTTCTCAACTTTAAAACCTGATTGTTTGAGTTTTTAATATAAGCATTCTTTATATACATTTTCAAGTAAACCTGGACCTAATGCATTATGAACTTCTATTGCAATGCCGATAACTTTATTTGATATTTCATTTTCTGTCATTTTTTCTTTTTTAACTTAGCGGAAAACTTCTGAACTTTGCGTTACATATAAAATAGAGTTAATTTAGTAGTGCAAAGTTTATTATAAAGTTGTTTTGCTTATAAACACAAACAAAAATAATTCATTTAAGAGGAATAGACGAATTTTTCTGTTCAAATTCCTTATTTTTGAATTCTTATTGAATTTTATATGATTATACCACCATTTTTAAAGGCCGGAGATACCGTTGCTCTTGTTTGTACAGCACGTAAATTTTTCCCCGAAGACGCTAAACCAGCTATTGATTTATTAGAATCTTGGGGACTAAACGTTAAATTAGGAAGTACAATAGGCTTAGATAATTTTCAATTAGGAGGTACTGATTCCGAAAGAGCTGCTGATTTTCAGGCACAATTAGAAGATGAAAACGTAAAAGCCATTTGGTGTGCTCGAGGGGGATATGGAACGGTTAGAATTATTGATTCATTAGATTTTTCCAAATTTAAGAAACATCCTAAATGGATTATGGGCTTTTCAGATGTAACCGTTTTGCATAGTCAATTAAATGTGGAATGCGTAGCGTCTTTACATTCCATAATGCCTTTTACAGTTCCAACTGCACCTGAAGAAGTAAAAGATACTTTACGAAAAGCACTTTTTGGAGAGACGATTTCATATACAATTCCTTCTAAAAGTTATGATGTAAATGGAACTGCTTCGGGCGAATTAGTAGGCGGAAATATTTCTATTTTGTACAGTTTATTAGGTTCAAAATCAGCAATTGATACAAAAGATAAAATTCTTTTTATTGAAGATTTAGACGAATATTTATATCATATAGACCGAATGATGTATAATTTAAAACGTAATGGTTATTTCGAAAATGTAAAAGGGATTATAGTAGGAAGTATGACGGATATGCACGATAACGAAATTCCGTTTGGGCAAAATGAAGTACAAATTATTACTGAAATAGCTAAAGATTTGTCTATTCCAATTGCTTTTCAATTTCCAGCCGGACATCAAAAAGACAATCGAACATTAATTCTTGGTCAACAAGTAGCATTTGAAGTGAATGAAAAAGAAATCAAATTAAAATTTGATTAAACAACAATTTAAAAATCCCAAATCCAAAATCCCAATCTTGAACTTTTTTTTGGAATTTGGAATTTTATTTTTGGAATTTTAAGTATGGCAGAACACAACGAATTAGGAAAGCTTGGAGAAGAAATAGCAGTTGATTTTTTAGAAAAAAACGGCTATGAAATTCTAGAAACCAATTGGACGTTTCAAAAAGCAGAAGTGGATATAATTGCACAGAAAGGTGATATATTGGCTGTAATTGAAGTGAAAACACGCTCTTCATTAGATTATGGTTTGCCGCAAGATTTTGTAAAACCAAAAAAAATTCAATTGTTAGTCAAAGCCATTAATGAGTATGTGATTGCCAATGATTTAGACGTCGAAGTCAGGTTTGATATTATTGCTATTCATGCTACAGGATCTAATTTTGAAATTGAACATTTAGAGGCAGCTTTTTATTATTTCAACAATTAGTTATAATTATAACATTTTGTTTTATATATTTGTATGTAAATAAAACCAAAATTTTATGAAAACAGTAGCCTCAGTTGTTGAAAAATACCTAAAAACAAAACCCTTTTTATTGAGTTCTTTATCTGAAGGAATAATTAACTTAACCTCTTTAGCCCGAATTATTATGCCTGAAATTGAATTGTATTTAGGCAAAGATATTAAACAAGGTGCCGTAGTTATGGCGTTAAAAAGAATTTCAGAAGAACTTGATTTTAAAATTAATCACAAAGTAACAAGGGTGTTACAAAATATTGGAGAAATTACAGTTCGTTCTTCACTAACAGATTATACTTATGAAATTTCTGATACTTTATTAGAAAATCAAACCAAATTAATGTTTGAGTTAAAAACGAATAAAAATTTATTCTACACCTCATCTCGTGGTGTCAATGAAACAAATATTGTGGTAAGCTCAGAAATTAACGCCATGGTAGAATCTTGTTTAAAATCTGAAAAATTAATAAGTAAAAACGAAAATTTATCTTCTATAACGGTAAAATTACCTCACGAAAACGTATCTGTTCCGGGTGTATATTATTATATATTTCAATCATTAGCTTGGGAAGGAATTGTCATTGATGAGGTAATTTCTACTTCAAATGAATTTACCATCGTAGTTAATGAAAACCAAATTGATTTAGCGTTTAGCGTAATAAAAGATTTAAAAAAAATAGGCTAGTCATATGACTAGCCTATTTTTTATTCTTCTTTTTTAGTATCCATTACCCAGGTGTCCATAAAGGCCGTGGTGTAATTTCCAGCCACATAATCTGGGTGATCCATTAATTGTCTGTGGAATGGAATAGTGGTTTTTATGCCTTCAATATGAAATTCGTCTAATGCGCGTTTCATTTTATTTATAGCTTCTTGTCTGGTTTGCGCCGTTGTAATTAACTTTGCAATCATCGAGTCATAATTTGGTGGAATCGTATAACCTGCATAAACATGTGTATCTAAACGAACACCGTGTCCGCCTGGCGAATGTAATACCGTAATTTTCCCCGGAGAAGGGCGGAAGTCGTTATACGGATCTTCTGCATTAATTCTACATTCAATCGCATGTAATTGTGGAAAATAGTTTTTACCAGAAATTGGAATTCCAGCAGCCACCATAATTTGTTCACGAATTAAATCATAATCTACAACTTGTTCTGTAATTGGGTGTTCTACTTGAATACGGGTATTCATTTCCATAAAGTAGAAATTTCTATGCTTGTCTACTAAGAACTCTACTGTTCCAGCACCTTCGTATTTTATATATTCAGCTGCTTTTACAGCTGCAGTTCCCATAGCTTCACGAAGTTCATCTGTCATAAACGGAGAAGGAGTTTCTTCCGTTAATTTTTGATGACGACGTTGTACAGAACAATCTCTTTCAGATAAGTGACACGCTTTACCGTATGAGTCTCCTACAACCTGAATTTCAATATGTCTTGGTTCTTCAATAAGTTTTTCAAGGTACATGCCATCATTTCCAAAAGCGGCAGCAGATTCTTGACGAGCCCCTTCCCAAGCTTTTAATAAATCTTCTTGTTTCCATACAGCACGCATTCCTTTTCCACCACCACCAGCAGTTGCTTTTAACATAACTGGGTAGCCAAATTCAGCGGCTAATTTCTCAGCTTGTTCGTAAGAATCTAATATCCCAACTGAACCAGGCACGCATGGTACACCCGCTTCAATCATTGTGGCTTTAGCAGAAGCTTTATCGCCCATTCTGTCAATCATTTCAGGTGAAGCACCAATAAATTTGATATTGTGTTCTTGGCAAATTTTCGAAAATTTAGCATTTTCAGAAAGGAAACCATAACCAGGATGAATGGCATCTGCATTTGTAATTTCTGCAGCTGCAATAATGTTTGACATTTTTAAGTAAGACAAATTACTTGGTGCAGGACCTATACAAACCGCTTCATCTGCAAATTTAACGTGCAAACTTTCGGCATCAGCAGTAGAATATACGGCTACTGTTTTAATTCCCATTTCTCTACAAGTACGAATAACGCGTAGAGCAATTTCACCTCTATTGGCAATTAATATTTTTTTAAACATCTTTTTGCTTATTTTAAATTATAAATTATAAATTTTAAATGATTAATTGAACGATGAAAAAAATTCATAATTCAAAATTTAAAATTTAAAATAACTATGATGGATCAACTAAAAATAAAGGTTGGTCAAATTCAACTGGTGAAGAATCATCAACTAATACTTTTACAATTTTACCTGAAATTTCAGATTCAATTTCGTTGAATAATTTCATGGCTTCAACTACACATACTACATCACCTTTGCTAATAGTACTTCCTACTTCAACAAACATTGGTTTGTCTGGAGCTGGTTTTCTGTACAATGTACCAATCATTGGTGATTTAATTGTAATGTATTTAGAATTATCTTCTACAGCAGTCTCAACTGGTACCGCAGCAGCAGGAGCGATTGCAGCAGGAGCTACAGGAGCCGCTTGCTGAATTGCTTGTTGCATAGGTGCTTGTTGCACATAAGTAATATCTTGAGAATTTCCTTCTAAAGTAGTTCTAATAGTAATTTTTACATCGCCCGTTTCTAATTTTACTTCTGCTACTCCAGAATTAGATACAAATTTGATTAGGTTTTGAATTTCTTTTAAATCCATAATTAAGTTGTTTTAGTTATAGTTTGTTTTTATTAATATGCCCATTTTAAATAGATAGATCCCCATGTGAATCCCCCTCCAAATGCTGCAAAAATTAAATTATCTCCTTTTTTAAATTTATCTTCAAAATCTGCTAAAAGCAAAGGCAATGTGGCAGAAGTAGTATTTCCGTATCGGTGAATATTGACTAGCACTTTAGATTCATCCACATTCATTCTGCTTGCAGTGGCGTCAATAATTCTTTTATTTGCTTGATGCGCAATTAACCAATTCACATCATCGTGTGATAAGTTATTGCGTTGCATGATTTTTTCACTTACATCAGCCATTCCAGAAACGGCATGTTTGAAAACGGTTTTTCCATCCTGGAATACAAAATGTTGTTTGTTTTTAATAGTATCTTCAGATGGAGGCAAAATAGAACCGCCGGCTTCAATTTTTAAAAACTCTCTTCCAATTCCATCAGATTTAAGAATTTCATCTTGTAATCCCAAGCCTTCATAATTAGGTTCAAACAAGACAGCGCCAGCGCCATCACCAAAAATGATGCAAGTAGCACGGTCAGTATAATCAATTATAGATGACATTTTATCGGCACCTATAAGTAATACTTTTTTATATTTTCCAGATTGAATGTAAGCAGAAGCGGTTGACATACCAAAAAGAAAACTTGAACAAGCGGCTTGCAAGTCGTAAGCAAATGCATTTGTGGCACCGATTTGCGAGGCTACATATACTCCAGTTGCTGCTACAGGCATATCTGGCGTGGTAGTTGCCATAATTACCAAGTCAATTTCTTTTGGGTCTATTTTTGATTTTTCTATAAGATTTTGAGCCGCTTTTATAGCAAGGTAAGAAGTTCCTTCGCCATCTTCTTTTAAAAGCCTTCTCTCTTTTATTCCGGTTCTTGATGTAATCCATTCATCATTGGTATCAACCAAAGTTTCTAGAACCTGATTTGATAATACATATTCTGGTACATACGAGCCAATTGCAGTAATTGCGGCAGTAATTTTATTCATATGTTTTAATGTTATTTTTTTTGGTAACATATGTATCGCTATTTTTTTGGGTTTTTCTTTCGAATCACACAGTATTTATAGCGATTTCATAAATAAATAATTTTCTTAGCAACTTTGTGTGCGTAAAGAGGCGAAAATTACGAATTATTTCGGAATTTTCTAAAAATACAATTAGATAATTTTCATTAAAATAAAAAAACCCTCACGCAGGTGAGAGTTTCTCAATAATTTTAGTGAAATTATACCATTGCTTCAGTCTTGTCGATAACAACTTGACCTCTGTAATACATTTTACCTTCATGCCAGTAAGCTCTATGATATAAGTGAGCTTCACCAGTTACTACGCAAGTTGCAATTTGTTGTGCAGATGCTTTGTAGTGTGTTCTTCTTTTGTCTCTTCTAGTCGATGACTGTCTACGTTTAGGATGTGCCATTTTATTCTATTTTTTATCCGTTAATAGTTTTTTTAAACCTTCCCATCTTGGGTCTATTTCTTTAATCTCTTGTGCTTTTGTTTCTTTTGGAGAAAATTTTTCTAAATTTTGTAATGCTTCTGATTGTAAAGTTCCATCTTTTATTCCGGTGTGTATTCTTTTGGTTGGAACCGATAAAACCATCATTTCATAACAATATTGTGCGACGTTTACTTGAAATTCATCATGAGGCAAAATGATAAATTCATCATTGTCATCATTAAATTCTTCACCAAATCTAACTATAAGTTTCATTTTTCCTTTAATAGGTAAATCAAAATCTTCGTTAGTTAAATCGCAAGGAACATTTATAATTCCTTTGTGCGAAAAATTGAGCTCAAGCATGTTGCTTTTTTTCTCTAATACTACATTCATTTTGATGTTAGAATCGTTAAATTCATCATAGCCAAAATGAGTAAAGAACGTATTGTTTACTTGAAATTCAAACTGGTGTTTACCCAGTTTTAATCCTGAAAATGGGATTAAAAATTCTTTTAATATATCCATAACATCAGTTTTTCCCTTTTTATAAGGGTGTGCAAAGATACAAAAATATTGGAATTACAATAATTTTCTTCGCTTTTTTTTAAATTAAACTTTACTTGATCCTTTTTTCAAAGGGTTGTTGGTTAATTCAACATATTCCATTCTATTTTTATATATGTCTATAGCGCTGTAAACGGCTTCTCTAAAAGAGCTTTCGTTGGCTATATTTTTTCCTGCAATATCAAAACCTGTTCCGTGATCTGGCGAAGTTCTTACTTTGTTTAAACCAGCAGTAAAATTCACGCCTTCACCAAAGGAAAGGGTTTTGAAAGGAATTAAGCCTTGGTCGTGATACATCGCAACTACCGCATCGTAATTTTTATATTGGTTGGAACCAAAAAAACTATCTGCTGAAAACGGCCCAAAGACTTGAATACCACTTTTAAAAATTTTCTCTAAACTTGGTTTCACAATTTCATCATCTTCTTTGCCAATTACGCCATTATCGCCGCTATGTGGATTCAATCCCAAGACAGCGATTTTTGGTTTGTTTATTTTGAAATCGGCAATTAAACTTTGATGTATGGTATTTATTTTTTTCTCAATTAATTTCGAATTGATATGTTTTGATAATTCTGCAATAGGAATATGGTCGGTAATTAACCCTACTTTTACATCTTCATGAATCATAAACATTAGGGCTTCACCTTCTAATTGTTCGTTTAAATAATCGGTATGGCCTGCAAATTTATAATCATCAGCTTGAATGTTGTATTTGTTTATAGGTGCCGTTACCAACACATCAATTTGATTGTTTTTTAACGCTGTAGTTGCTGCTTGAAACGATTTTATGGCGTATTTACCAATTTCTTCATCCAATTTGCCATTTTCTAAATTAACACCTTCGCGCCAAACATTTAAAACATTTATTTTTCCTAAAACAATCTGATCCAGTTTATCAATACCTTGTATGAATGCAGTTAAATTATAGTTTCTTTTTAAAAAAGAAACAATTTTAGCATTGGCAAAAATAACAGGTGTACAGATGTCTAACATTCGTGTGTCTTCGAATGTTTTCAAAATTACCTCTGGTCCAATGCCGTTCATGTCTCCAATAGAAACACCAACAATTATATTTTCCGAATGTTTTACCATTTTTATTTCTTAATTTTGATGCAAATTTATAAAAATAAACCGTCATATGTTTACAGGAATCATAGAAACTCTCGGAATAATTTCAGATATCAAAAAAGATCAGGGAAATGTACACCTAACCATTCAAACAAATATTACTAATGAGTTAAAAATTGACCAAAGTGTGGCACATAATGGTGTTTGTTTAACCGTTGTAGAGATTTTTGATAACAAACACGTAGTTACAGCAATACAAGAAACAATTAATAAAACCACTTTAGGTTTGTGGCAAATTGGCGACAAAGTAAATATCGAAAGAGCTATGAAATTAGGCGACAGACTTGACGGACATATCGTACAAGGCCATGTAGACCAAACCGCAGTTTGTACAAGTATTCAAGAAAAAAGTGGTAGCTGGGAATTTACTTTTGAATACGACACGGCTTTAAACAATATTACAATCGAAAAAGGCTCTATAACAGTAAACGGAACCAGTTTAACAGTTGTAAATTCAGCTAAAAACAGTTTTAGCGTAGCAATTATTCCATATACTTACGAAAATACTATTTTTCATACTTTTGAAATTGGCACAAAAGTAAATTTAGAATTTGATGTGGTGGGAAAATACATTGCTAGAATGTATGAACTTCGAGGGTAATTTAGTACACAGATAAAAAGTTTATAATATTTTTTATAATTTATTGATTCTCACTTTTCATATTTGACAAGTGAGATTTTTTTTTATATTATTGTAGAAAATTTAATATAAAAAACTAAATTATGGAAAACACAATTGAATTTAAAGGACCTTTTAATATTTATAATAAAGATTCATATCAAAATCATTTAGATGAATTAAATAAACCTGGGATTTATATTTGGGGATTCAAATTTTACAAAAATTCTGATGGGAGCATCGGCGAACCAGTAGATTTTAATGATTTAGATGAGAATAAAGAGCAAATATTTATTCCATATTATGTAGGGAAAAAACAAGATAGCATTATTAATAGAATAAATGAGCATAAAGATATAAGAAAGAATAAGGATGCAATTAAATACACAAGATTATCAATAAAATATATCAAAGAATTTTTTAATGACCCATTTTTTCCTATTAAAACAAGTAATTCCGATATAACTAATAAATTTATCGAAATTGACAAAAGTGATGAAAATAAAAAAGAAAATGGTAAGCAAATAGAATATTACAATAATTCTAAATTTCTAGATTATAAAATTGCTGATTCAAGCATTGATAAAACAAAAATTAATAAAAAAAAACACACAAACAATCCAATAACAAATTTTTCAACACTCAATGATACGCTAGATGAAATAATAATTATAAAAAATAATTTTTGGTTTTGTTATGCAGAATGTAGTTATAATAAAGGTAATGAAAAGGAAATAATAGCATTTTATGAGAGTTTAGAAAGTTTAACATATTATTCTTTAAAAGGAAAGACAATAAGTAAAACTAAAAAATTTGAAACAATAAGTGATAATTTTCAGGTAAAATGTAATGACAATCTTATAAATATTTTTAAAGAAAAAGTACTAACTAAAGAAATAATTAAGAAAAAATATCTTAATGAAAATAATGAAGTTGAATTCCTAGGTTACTAAATAAACTTTTGTTCTTTATCGAAGTAATGGTCAGAATCTTTAATGAAATCTTTGAATAAATTAGGTGTAACCTCTTGTTTAGAAATTATACTATCAAAACTAAAATAATAGTTAGGTGATTCAATACAAATATCCAATTTAGATAGTTCTCTCTCTGACATTGTTTGTTTTAGTAGGTCTAAAACTAGGCTTAATTTATCTAAGTTTGCTATCACAAGTAAATCATCCCACCAAATGTTTTGAATATGAATTTCATCACCAAAAATTAAGTCAAATTCTGAGATGGTTTTGTTTTTTAGTTTTTCTATAAATGTATGTAAATCTAATTGAGCGTTCTGTATCTCATCTTGACAATTATCAAAAATGATTTCATTACAATACACACTAGAAAAATGTTTACTGAAATTGAATAAATCTATGTTAAAGGTGTCGATATAAAGGATAAATGAATTATCAAGTTTTCCGAAATAGAAGTTTTGCATATTTTTTTATGCAATAATATACAAAAAAATCCCACTTGTCAAATATGAACTAAAACAAAAAATTATGACACAAAACGAATTAAGAGAAGTTGCTAAAAAAATCATTTTGACTCTTTATGGTTCACCATATGAAGAATTCAATAGTCCAAATGGTTTTGGCTCAATTAATGATATTGTTTCTAACTTAAATTTAAAAGACGGAATTAATTTCTATCCTTGCAATAGCAAGGGTGCGTGTTGTTTAGATGCGATTTTTTTGAGTATTAAACATCAACCAAGACAAAAAACTTTATCAAGAAATGAAATGATTCCTTTAAAATCAGTTCTTGAAAAAATATCTCAACATATTTTTGGGGAATGTAGAGGATACACCAACCAAATTATTTTAATAACCGATACAATTGATACAGACGTTATCAAGCCTTGGATTTCAAGCTTTAAAAACTCTAATTGTTGGATAGAAGTTATTTATGTTCGAGAAAATGGAGCATTTGAAGTTGGTAATAAATTGATAGGTTTAATCTAAAATTTTAAGTTATATTTTAATTTTAAATGTTTAATTCTATTATCTGTTAGTATTATTAATTCATTATACCATCTAACTGGAAAATAAGTACCATAGCTTTTTCTTTGATTTTGTGGATACTTATTATTCATAAAAGAATCGCGTTCTTTTATCCAGTTTTTATGATTTATTATTATTTCAGATTTTTTCTCTAGTTTATTTTTGTATAAAATAAGTAGTTTATTGTGTAGTGTGATTAATTCCTTATTAATTAATTCATATTTTTCTTTAGCTTTTAAGTTTAATTCAATTTGGGTTTGAGAAAACAAAATATTGGAAAACAAAAGTAGAATTATAAATCTCATAATTATTTAATTAAACCACCAACATTTATATTTACTACAACAGAGCATCCCGAACCTGATACTATTTCTAAAACTGAAATTGAAACTGTTGGAATTACTCGGTCTAATATTTTTGGATTATAGTATGTTTGCATTATTTCTCTATGTCCTGGGGAATTATCAAATGTGTTGACAATTGACTT
>JBFYPW010000010.1:0-27802 GCA_041303115.1 Flavobacterium sp. | reverse complement strand
ATTACATTTTTTACTTTGGTCAATTCGTTCATTAAACCTAATTTGTTATGCAAACGACCAGCGGTATCAATAATTACAACATCAGCATTTTGTGCCACAGCAGATTGTAAGGTGTCAAAAGCAACAGAAGCTGGATCTGAACCCATTTGCTGCCTAACCATTGGTACATCTACCCTGTCTGCCCATATTTGTAACTGATCAATTGCTGCGGCTCTAAACGTATCGGCTGCACCTAATACTACCTTAAAACCTGCTTTTTTAAATTGATAAGCTAATTTTCCGATAGTAGTGGTTTTTCCAACACCATTTACACCTACAACCATAATTACGTATGGTTTAACATCTTTTGGAATGGTAAATTCAGATTCGTTACCTGAATTGGTTTCAGATAATAACGAACCAATTTCTTCTCTTAATATAATATTTAACTCATCTGTACCCAAATATTTATCTTGAGAAACTCTTTTTTCAATGCGTTGTATAATCTTTAAAGTGGTATTTACACCAACATCGGAAGAAATAAGTACTTCTTCTAAATTATCTAAAACCTCATCATCTACTTTTGACTTACCCGCAACGGCTTTTGTTAGTTTAGAAAAGAAAGAAGTTTTTGTTTTCTCTAATCCTTTGTCTAATTGCTGCTTTTCCTGTTCTGTAATTACAGGTTCACTTTTATTAGATGAAAATATTTTTTTAAAAAAGCTCATTGAATTTGGTGTATAATGATATGATTTTCATTATTATTGGAACAAAAATAAAATAAAAAAAGCTACTTTCAAATGAAAATAGCTTTTTTAATATCTAAAATTTTAGATTATTTCTTTTTTAAGAACTCATCTACTTCTTCAGGAGTCATTACTGATTCCACAAATGTATAAGCACCAGTTTTAGGAGACTTAACCATTTTGATTGCTTTAGTCAATCTTTTAGAAGATGTTTGTAAAGTTGCTACGGTTTTCTTTGCCATGACTTAGTATGTTTTATTTGAAACTTAAATTAAGCTTCTAATTATTTAATTTCTTTGTGAACAGTTACTCTTTTCAAGATAGGATTGAATTTTTTGATTTCCATTCTATCTGGTGTATTTTTTTTGTTTTTAGTAGTGATATAACGAGAAGTTCCTGGTTGACCAGATTCTTTGTGTTCAGTGCACTCTAAAATTACTTGGATTCTATTGCCTTTCTTTGCCATTTTGATATATTTTTAAATGATTAAACAGATTTTACAAATCCATTTGCTTTAGCTTTTTTCAAAACTGCGGCAATACCATTTTTGTTAATTGTTTTTAATACTGCTGTAGATATTTTTAGGCTCACCCATCTATCTTCTTCAGCAATGTAAAAACGTTTTTTCACTAAGTTAACTGAGAATTTTCTCTTAGTTTTATTCATCGCGTGAGAAACGTTGTTTCCAACCATTGCTCTTTTTCCTGTTAGTTCACAAACTCTTGACATTATTCTAAACTTTTATATCGTTATTCTAAATAAGGGTGCAAAGAAAAGAATTTTTACTTTACTATGCAACTATTTTTAATTAGTTTTTTGAAATTTCTTTATTCAACCACTCTAATGCTTTGTTAACCGCCCTATCAATAACCTTATCGCGTGGTTGACCAAAATTAAATTCTTCAACAAAAACTTCATTTGGAGTAGCTATTGCTATAAAAACTGTTCCAATTTCGGCTTCGCTATTTCCTTTTGTAGGGCCTGCATTTCCTGTTGTAGCAATAGCATAATCTGTATTAAAAATTGACCTACAATTTAAAGCCATTTCTTTTGCCACTTCATTACTGACCACAGAAAATTGACGAATAGTATCTGTATTTACTTTTAACACATCTATTTTAATTTGATTAGAATACGCCACTATCCCTCCATTAAAACAAGCTGAAGCACCTGGAACAGATGATATTAGTTGTGCGATTTTTCCTCCTGTACAACTTTCGGCAGTTGCTAAAGTAAGATGCCTTTCAGATAATGCTCTTGATAAAACCACTTCTATAGTTTCCTCTTCATCATAGCCAACAATAATATCACCAATTAAAGGTTTTAACTTTTCTATTTCAATTAATACAGAATCTAGTAAAACAGCTTCATCTTTGCCTCGAGCAGTTAATCGTAATCTAACCTTTCCAGGGCTTGGCAGATAGGCTAATTTGATAAAACTTGGTAAATTAGTTTCCCAATCTTCAATTTGTTCCGCAATTAAACTCTCTCCTCGACCATAAGTCATAAGTGTTTTATGAACAATGTATGGTCTTTCAAACGCATTAACTAAATACGGAATTACTTCGTTATCTATTAAATACTTCATTTCATAAGGCACACCAGGTAAAGAAATAAACACCGTGTTTTGATGTTCCATTAGCATTCCAGGAGCAGTACCCATTTTATTGAAAAGTACTTTTGATTTCGACGGAACTAATGCTTGCTCAATATTTAATTGGGTAATTGGTTTTTTATAAATTCCTTCAATTATACTTTTTACTTGTTCCAAAACAGCATCGTTTTGAACTAAAACATCATCAAAATACTCACAAAATGTTTTTTTAGTAATGTCGTCTTTTGTAGGTCCTAAGCCACCTGTAATTAATACAACGTCGTACTTGTTTTGAACTTCGAGCAACGTTTTTACTATATGGCTTTTATCATCAGAAATAGAAAGCATTTCATAAGTAGCAATTCCGATTTTATCTAACGCCTTGGCAATGTAAGAAGAATTTGTATCAATAATTTGACCAATCAATATTTCATCTCCAATTGTAATAATTACTGCTTTCATTTTTTAAATATTTTTGTAAAAATAAGAAAACCACGCTAAAGGCGTGGCTAAACATCTATTAAAGTGTCTTTTATAATTTAAAATCTTTTTTAATTTCATCAGCTGCGGCGACTATTCTTGCTTTAAGCGTTCTAAACACTTCTTTTATTTCTTTTCGCTTGCCTTTTTCTTGTGTCCAATCCATAATGAATACCACATCTTCGTATGCCATATCCATTCCTAATAAATCTAATGTTGGTTTGATTTTGTGTGCAGATGCATAGGTTTTCGCATAATCTTTTAGTTCAATGGCGCTTTTCATTTCCTGAATTTCGAAAGGAACTTCTTCTAAAAACAAAGAAGCAATTTGAAGCGCAAATTCGTTATCATTTTCAGAAATTTCATATACTTTTGATAAATTATACTGTAAAGCCATTATTTTACTTGTATTTTAAACATTTGCTTACCTTCTAAAAAACCTTCTAAAACATCATTTTCTTTCACAGCTGCTACTCCTTTTGGAGTTCCTGTAAAAATAATATCTCCTTTTTTTAACGTAAAAAACTGCGAAACATAAGAAACTATTTCGTCAATATTCCACAACATCATTGAAGTAGTTCCTTGCTGAACGATTTCATTATTCTTTCTTAAATCAAAGTTAATATTTTCTAAAGAAGGAAAATGTATTTTCGGTAAAAAGTCACTAATAATCGCTGAATGGTCAAATGCCTTGGCTTTTTCCCAAGGCAAACCTTTTTCCTTTAATGTAGTTTGCAAATCACGAGCTGTAAAATCGATTCCCAAACCAATTTCATCGTAATATTTATGAGCAAATTTTGGGCTAATATATTTTCCTACTTTACAAATTTTTACCAAAACTTCCACTTCGTGATGCACATCATTACTAAATTCTGGAATTACAAAAGGTGTTTTTTTAGGCAAAATAGCCGTGTCTGGCTTCATAAAGATAACTGGCTCAGATGGTCGTTCGTTTTGTAATTCTGAAATATGATCAGCATAATTTCTTCCGATGCAAATGATTTTCATTCTTTTATGGTATTGGGTATTAGGTGTTGGGTGTTGGGCTAAACATTTAACCCATTACCTTAAACCATTTACCTATTTTGTATTTAATTTTCTTAATTTCAAACCTGTTAGTACTTTTTTAGTATATAGCGGAAAATCAGCGTTTTGTATCCAACCGAAATAACCTGGATCTTTGTCAAACACTTCATCCACTAAAACATTTTTATATTTTCCAAAGCTAAACATTTCTTGTCCTTTATCATTCATCACAATCATACCTGCAAAATCTACAGATTTTTTACGAGTGGTAAATTCTGATAATGCTTTCATGTCATTTTGCAAATCAGGATATCTTTCCAATTGTCCTAATAAAATTTCATAAGTAGCCATAGTATCTGCTGCAGCTGAATGGGCGTTTTCTAAAGTTTTACCACAATAGAATTTTAATGCGGCAGACAAAGTGCGTTCTTCTTTTTTATGAAAAATAGTTTGCACATCTACTGAAACACGATTTTTCATATCAAAATCTACACCTGCACGAAGCATTTCTTCTGCTAATAACGGAATATCAAATCTATCAGAATTATATCCTGCTAAATCTGAATCTTTTATCATAGCATAAATTTGGGAAGACAATTCGGAAAAAGTAGGTTCGTTTGCTACTTTCTCGTTTGTAATACCGTGTACTGCTGTAGTTTGAGGCGGAATTGGAATGGTTGGATTCACTAACCAAGTTTTGCTTTCCTTATTTCCGTTTGGAAACACCTTAAATATTGATATTTCAACGATTCTGTCTTTTCCAACATCTATACCGGTAGTTTCTAAATCAAAGAAACAAATTGGTCTTGTAAGTTTAAGTTCCATTTTTATATTTTAAAGTACAAAGTTAAAAAAACCCAATAGTAAATGAACTATTGGGTGAATTATTATTTATTTATTTTTTCTTAAAAATCCCTATTGATATCAAAAGCTTCAAGGTATTCAGCTACTCGTTTTACGAAACTTCCGCCTAAAGCACCATCTACAACTCGATGATCATAAGAGTGCGATAAAAACATTTTCTGACGAATTCCAATAAAATCGCCTTCTGGAGTTTCAATAACTGCTGGTACTTTTCTAATAGCACCTAAAGCTAAAATTCCAACTTGCGGCTGATTTATAATTGGTGTTCCAAAAACAGAACCAAATGTTCCAACGTTTGTTACAGTATATGTACCACCTTGTGTATCGTCTGGTTTAAGTTTTCCTGCTTTCGCTCTGCTTCCTAAATCGTTTACCGCTTTTGCCATACCAACTAAATTTAATTGGTCTGCATTTTTAATTACAGGTACAATTAAGTTTCCATTTGGTAAAGCTGCTGCCATTCCTAAATTGATATTTTTGCGTTTAATAATAAAATCGCCATCAACAGAAATATTCATTCCTGGAAAATCTTTTAAGGCTTTTGCAACCGCTTCCATCATAATTGGCGTAAACGTTAGTTTTTCTCCTTCGCGTTTTTCGAAAGCTGTTTTTACTTTATCTCTCCATTTTACAATATTAGTCACATCTACTTCAATAAACGACTGCACGTGTGCTGATGTTTGAACCGAAGCTACCATATAACCCGAAATTAACTTTCGCATTCTGTCCATTTCCACAATTTCATCTCCACCATTTACTGAAACAGGTGCAGGGTTTTGGGTTTTAGGTTGTTGGGTTGAAGTTGTAGGAGCCACAACATTTGAACTTGTAACTTGCGACTTGCGACTTTCTATATATTTTAAAATGTCTTCTTTATTTACACGACCATCTTTACCAGAGCCTGAAATAGATTCTAATTCTGTTAACGAAATACCTTCCGCTTTTGCCATATTTTTGACTAATGGCGAAAAGAATTTATCTGAACCTGAAAAATCTGCAGGAGCACTTGTTTCAATAGCTAACTCAACTGTTTTAGAAACTTCTGCAACCGCAATTGGAACTTCCGATTTTTCTTCAGGAGTTGCAGCAATAGCTCCGCCTTCAGTTTCAATAATCGCTATGGTTTGCCCTACTTGAACAACATCATCAACTTGAAACAAAATTTCAACTAAAGTACCAGAAACTTCAGAAGGTACTTCACTATCGACTTTGTCTGTAGCAATTTCTAAAACCGCTTCATCCATATCAATATGTTCACCCACTTTTTTTAACCAATTTGTAATGGTTGCCTCTGCTACACTCTCTCCCATTTTTGGAAGTTTCAATTCAAATCTTGCCATATTATTATTGTAATGTTGAGTTCTTTAATTATTACTGCAAAATTAATAAATATTTTGATGTTTTATCACGAAAAAATCAAAAAATCAAAAAATTAGCACTTCGCCTCTATCGGTTGAATTATTACTACCGATTAAGTAATTTGATTGCGAAATATAGTTCTTAAAAGTAATATTTTTCGATTTATGCTTTTCCATAAAATAAATTATTTCAGCGAAAGAAAACGAATTAATATCAAATATCAACTCGAAGTTCATATTTTTAGTGTTTTTAAATTGTTCAAAATCAGTTAAATATTCAATTGGTTTATTTAAATTTAATTGAATATTTTTTTTCGAAAACACAATATACTTATCAATTTTTCTTACTAATTTTTGTGGTTGTTTTTGTTTAAAAATCGCATATAACAAACTTCCTATTTGAAGAAATTTATCAAAAAACCACGATTTTTTGAAATGCTTTTTATAAAAAAACTGCATCGCTTCACGGAAACGTTCTAAATATTTTTCGTCTCTAACTGTACTTTCTCCTTTATAATGAATTACAGATGTTTCATGAAAATAGAAGTTCTCCATTCCTAATTTCTGAATCATATAACTCAAATCGATATCATCCGAATACATAAAGCAATTTTCGTCAAATCCACCAACTTTTAAATACAAATCGCGTTTCATCATCATAAAAGCACCGACTAAAACATCCACTTTTCCTGATTGATTTTCAGACAAATGCTGTGCATAATATTTCCCAAAAAAATTAGAGATTTTATATAAACCAAAAATTTTAGTAATTGCCACATAAGGAGTTGGAAGTCCGCGCTTACTTTCTGGAAGAAAATTTCCGGTGCCGTCTATTAATTTACAGCCAATTATTCCGAGTTGGGAATTTGAAATTTGGAATTTGGAATTTATAATTTTCGTAAAAGTATCTTCTACAACAACGGTGTCAGGATTTAAGATGCAAATATATTCACCTTTAGCTTGAGCTACTCCGATATTATTTCCCTTAGGAAAACCTAAATTTTCTTTGTTTTCAATAAGCTTAATTTGTGGAAACAGTTGTTTCATCATCAAACAACTAGCATCTGAAGAATTATTATCCACAACAATAATTTCAGCATCTATGTTTTCCAGTGCTTTTTGAACACTACGCACACATTGCTCTAAAAAATAGCGCACATTATAATTAAGGATGATTACAGATAGTTGCATTATAATAGTTTGATTAAATCGTCAGAGTTTTTTAAATTATTCCAAAACAAAATAATCTCAATTACACACTTCTCCATATTAACTCTGTAATAAATGGTTGTTTGTTTAGAAATTACCAACGAATAAACATTTTTGTATTTAAAGTTACCAATTATTGGATTAATTGAAAGTCTTTTTAATTCACTTTCTACTAAATTTTCAAATTTTTTTACTTCTTTTAGTTTCCATTTCGATAAGATAAAATTTGTTTCTTCAATAAATGATTGCTCTGCAAGATCTTCCCAAATTATTAAATAATTCATTTTTCTGAATAAAATTTTTCCCGAAATCGTCTCATAACCTCCTCATGGGGTATACCCTTTCCCTCATCATGTTGTTTTATTGATTTCTCAATCAATTGAATCAAAACAGGATGCAATTCTTCAGAAGTTACTTCATTAGTTGGAGTTACTTTATAAGCTTCAGTTGGCTCTTCTATTCTATTTTTCTTTTTGGAAGTCATAAAATGCATTTTCACAAAGTTAAGAAATAATATTAAAACTTTAATTTCAATAACCTATTTTTGCAAAACAATTGGCGAATTGCCACATTGTCTAATTGACAAATGAACAAATGAATTACCTTTCAGTAGAAAATATATCAAAATCTTACGGAGAACGTGTCCTTTTTAAAGACATTTCTTTTGGTATTAATAAAGACCAAAAAATAGCTTTTATCGCTAAAAACGGTTCAGGAAAAACTACCATTATGAACATTATTAATGGTTTTGATGAACCTGATACAGGACAAGTAGTGATAAGAAAAGGAATA
Organism: Flavobacterium sp.; assembly: GCA_041303115.1. Taxonomy (GTDB): domain Bacteria; phylum Bacteroidota; class Bacteroidia; order Flavobacteriales; family Flavobacteriaceae; genus Flavobacterium. The sequence continues at coordinate 19,754 of JBFYPW010000010.1, read as the reverse complement.
AAAATGGCGTTTTTGAGTCAGAATTTTAATTTGCAAGATGAATTAACTATTGAAGAAAGCATTTTCGCATCAGATAATGAAGTTTTACAAGTAATTAGAAACTACGAAAAAGCATTAGAAAATCCGGAAGACGAAGAAAAGTATCAGAAAGCGTTTGACGATATGGATCGTTATAATGCTTGGGATTTTGAAACACAATACAAGCAAATTTTGTCAAAATTAAAACTTGACGATTTAAAACTAAAAGTAAAAAAACTATCTGGAGGGCAAAAAAAGCGTTTATCATTAGCCATTATTTTAATTAATAGACCCGATTTGTTAATCTTAGACGAACCAACCAATCACCTGGATTTAGAGATGATTGAATGGCTTGAAGATTATTTTGCCAAAGAAAATATCACTTTATTTATGGTTACGCACGACCGTTTTTTCTTAGAACGTGTTTGTAACGAAATTATTGAATTAGATAACGGAAAACTGTATCAATACAAAGGAAATTACTCGTATTATTTAGAGAAAAAAGAAGAACGTCAAATTTCTGAAAACTCAAGTATTGATAAAGCACAGAACCTTTTTATTAAGGAATTGGCTTGGATGCGTCGTCAACCAAAAGCAAGAACTACCAAATCGAAATCGCGTCAAGATGATTTTTATATAATTAAAGAAAAAGCAGAAAGTCGTCGTAAAGAAAATGTGGTAGAGCTTGAAATTAATATGGAACGAATGGGAAGCAAGATTATCGAAATGGTAAAATTGAACAAAAACTTTCCAGACAGAACCATTTTAAAAGATTTTACGTATGCTTTTCAACGAGGCGAACGCATTGGAATTATTGGAAAAAACGGAACTGGAAAATCGACTTTCTTGAATATTTTAACCAAAACTATGGAACCCGATTCTGGGAAAGTAATTATTGGTGATACAATTAAAATTGGGTATTACACACAAAGTGGCATCAATCCAAAACCAGGACAAAAAGTCATTGATATTATTAAAGAATACGGAGAATATATTCCACTTACGAAAGGGAAAATCATTTCCGCTTCGCAATTATTAGAACGTTTCTTATTTGATGCGAAAAAGCAATATGATTTTGTAGAAAAATTAAGTGGTGGCGAACTAAAACGGTTGTATTTATGTACGGTTTTAATTCAGAATCCAAATTTCTTAATTTTAGATGAACCAACAAATGATTTAGATATTGTTACGCTTAATGTATTAGAAAGTTTCTTATTAGATTTTCCAGGATGCTTGTTAGTAGTAAGTCACGATAGGTATTTTATGGATAAAATTGTGGATCATTTATTTGTATTTAGAGGTCAAGGTGAAATTGAAGATTTCCCAGGAAATTATTCTGATTTTAGAAGTTATGAAGATTCCGTGGAGCCAAAAGTTTTAAATAGCGTAAGCACTGACAAAGGAAGTTGGAAACAAAACCAACCAGCCAAAGCTGGATTAAACTTCAACGAGCAAAAAGAATTTAATAAAATTGAAAAAGATATTAAAGATTTAGAATATCAAAAAAAGCAAATTGAACAAGAATTTTCGGACGGTAAAGTAGCAGATGATAAAATTGAAGCTAAAGCGAATGAATTGCAAAAAATCATTCAATTATTAGAAGAAAAAGAAACACGTTGGTTTGAATTGTCTTCTAAAATTGAATAAATTTAAACACAGATTTCACAGATTATCACGAATTTAATCTGTGAAAATTTGTGATAATCTGTGTTATTTTTTTATGCTACATATTTTAAAATCATACATAAAATTCCTTTGGAACTCCAAAAACGAACACGGCGTACACTCGCCTTTTGTGTTTGATTTGGTTACGAAATGTTTTTATGATATAACGAAACATCCAGAATATGAAGTTTTAGATGATTATAGGTTCAATTTATTAGTAGAACGTCAGATTATTGAAGTATTTAATTTTGGTGGAGGTTCACGCTCTTTAAAATCTAATAAAAGAAAAATATCAGATATTGCAAAAAATAATGAAATTAATAGAAACAAAACCAAATTATTATTTAGAATTGTTCGCTATTTTCAACCATCAGAAATTCTTGAAATAGGCACATCTTTAGGATTGGCAACACACGCACTATCTTTAGCATCTGAATTTGATACAAAAATTATTTCAGTTGAAGAATGTCCTGAAATCTTAAAATATACAAATAGAAACTTTTTAAATTATTTCTCATTTGATAAATTAGATACTATTAATTTTGTCAATCCAGTGTTTTCAACTTTTTTAAAAAAATATCAACTGGAAACTACTACTAAAAACTGTGAATGGAAACTAATCTACTTCAACAAAAGTCAGTCTAAAAAATCAACTTTAGACTATTTTGAATTGTTATTACCTACTGTGACGAACTATTCCGTTTGGATAATTAATGACATTCATAAATCAACAGAAAACGAAAATACTTGGGACATCATCAAAAAACATCCTAAAGTAAAAGTTACGATTGATACATTTCATTTCGGAATGGTGTTTTTTAGAGCTGAACAAGAAAAAGAACATTTTGTGATTCGAGTTTAATTGACGGGAACACAGATTTGACAAATTAAACGGAATTTCTATAATTTGATAATTGTTATTGATATTGATTTTTGTAATTGATATTGATTTTTGTAATTGATATTGATTTTTGTAATTGATATTGTTATTGTCATTGATATTGTTATTGTCATTGATATTGATTTTTGTAATTGATATTGATTTTTGTAATTGATATTGATTTTTGTAATTGATTTTTGAATTTAATTGTAACAAAATCTTCTATTTAACTACTTATTACTTGTAGTAATTATTGTAATCTAAAAACTGCGACTGAAAACCATGAAAACTCCAATAATAAACATTAAAGGTATTACACGTGATTTCCAATTAGGAAGCGAAACGGTAAACGTATTAAAAGGAATCGATTTAGTAATAAACAAAGGTGAGTATGTGGCGCTAATGGGACCATCAGGTTCTGGAAAATCGACTTTAATGAATATTTTAGGTTGTTTGGATACGCCAACTTCTGGAAGTTATATTTTAAACGGAAAGCAGGTTAGTGAAATGCACGATGATGAATTAGCTGAAATTAGAAATAAAGAAATTGGTTTCGTTTTTCAAACATTCAACTTAATGCCTCGTACAACTGCGTTGGATAATGTAGCCTTACCAATGGTTTATGCTGGTTTTTCAAAAGATGACAGAAACAAACGTGCTACAGAAGTTCTAACTCAAGTGGGATTAGCTGACAGAATGGATCATAAACCAAATCAGCTTTCAGGTGGACAGCGTCAGCGTGTGGCTGTAGGTAGAGCTTTGGTTAACAAACCATCAATCATTTTAGCCGATGAACCAACTGGAAATTTGGATAGTAAAACTTCCGTAGAAATTATGAAATTATTTGGTGAAATTCACGCCAATGGCAATACAGTAATTTTAGTTACTCACGAAGAAGATATTGCTGCTCACGCACATAGAATTATTCGCTTACGTGATGGAATTATTGAAAATGACATTCAGAATAAAGAGATTGTTTCTTATTAAAAGTAAGCTACACTTCTAAACTACCCGCAAAAACCAATTCTGCAGGACCTGTTAAGAATACATTTTTATATATTTCATTTTCTAAAACAAAACTAATAGTTAGCTTTCCGCCTAATACATTAATATGGATACGATTCGCATCTGTTTTATGATTAGCGTGCATAGCAATCGCTACACCTGTTGCACCTGTTCCGCAAGATAACGTTTCGTCTTCTACCCCACGTTCATAAGTACGAACTGAAAAAGTGTCAGTAGTTTCTTGTTCTACAAAGTTGATATTACAACCCGAAGCATCATACAAATCAGAATATCTTAATTTCGAGCCATTATTTTTGACATCAAAATCTTTTAAATTTGAAACCAATTGCACGTGATGAGGCGAACCTGTATACACAAAATCGTGTGTATTAAAATGTTTTACTTCTGTTACATCTATCATTTGAAGTGCAATTAAATGGTCTTCAAATTTTGCAAAATGAAAGCCGTCCGATGCTTCAAAATGAGCTTCGTTTTCGATAATACCTAATTGTTTTGCAAACGCCACTAAACAACGTCCCCCATTACCACACATAGTACTGGTGCTTCCATCGGAATTGTAATACACCATAGTAAAATCGCATTTTTCGTGATTTTCTAACAAAATTAAACCATCGCCACCTATGCCAAAACGTCGGTCGCATAAAAATTCAATTAGTTTGGTATTATTTTTGGGGAAAAAGTTTGTACGATTATCAATCATAACAAAATCGTTTCCTGTTCCTTGGTATTTATAAAATTGTATTTGCATAGTACAAATATATTTATTTTTTTGCACAATATTGCATTAGGGATTGCAGCGGCATCCTTTTTTATATGTTGACTGAGGTTCCAGAAGGCAACATATAAATAAGATATAGCGGAAAGCCCGACCTGAAAGGAAATGCCCAAATGCTAAAAAGATGTTAAACATTGTTAATCGTGCGTTAAACGAAATTATAATTTAAAAAACCTATTTATATTTACAGAGTAAAAAAAATTAAAAATGAACAAAATGAAAAATTTAGGAAGTCTATTTATTGTATCATTAATGAGTGGTGCCGTTACTTTGGGTGCCTATAAATTCATTGAAAAAAGAAAAAATGAAAGCGATTCAATTATTACCACTTCACCAAACTACAACAAAGCCATAAGTTTTACAGGTGCCGAAAATATAGATTTTACAACTGGTGCCGAAAAAGCCATTCATAGTGTGGTGCACGTAAAAAATGTTTCTGTAAGGACTTACACTGATCCATGGGCATCGTTTTTTTATGGTGGGGGCACACAACAACATGAACAAATAGGAACTGGATCTGGAGTAATTGTATCTGAAGATGGTTATATTGTAACCAATAATCATGTGATACAAGATGCTAACGAACTGGAAGTAACTTTAAATAACAACAAAGCATACAAAGCAAAATTAATTGGTACAGATAGCAAAATGGATATTGCTTTATTAAAAATTGATGCTGATGAGAAGTTGCCATTTATTGTTTTTGGAAATTCAGATAATATTAAAGTAGGTGAATGGGTTTTAGCGGTAGGTAATCCGTATCAATTGAATTCTACTGTTACTGCTGGGATTATTTCGGCAAAAGCCAGAAATTTAGATAAAGCAAGTATTCAATCATTTATACAAACTGATGCAGCAGTAAATCCTGGAAATAGCGGTGGTGCTTTAGTAAATACAAATGGTGAATTGATTGGAATTAACACAATGATTTCATCGCCAACAGGAAGTTATGCAGGATATTCATTTGCCGTTCCATCAAATATTACAAAAAAGATTATTGAAGATTTAATGAAATTTGGTAATGTACAACGTGGTATTTTAGGTGTTGAAGGTGGCGAATTAAATGCAGAAGCTGCTAAAAAATATGGAATCAAACAAACTGAAGGATTTTACGTAAACAAAGTCAACAAAAATTCTGGTGCTGAAAAAGTTGGTATTGAAAAAGGAGATGTAATTTTAAAATTAGATGATACTAAAATTGCTTCATCCGCAGAAATGGCAACGGTTATTAATACAAAAAGACCAAATGACATTGTAAAAGTTACCTTATTAAGAGATGGTAAAAACTTAGCATTAAATGTACCATTAACAAAAAAAGAACTAATTGCCTACGAATTTAATGGAATTGAATTTGAAGAGTTAGACGCCAACGATAAAAAACGATTTAATCTAAAAAGTGGTATAAAAATCAAACAGGTAACCAATGAAGATTATAAGGAATATGCTGAAGATTTAAAAGGTTCAATTGTAACGCAAGTGGATAATATGAGAGCCGTTGATATGGAAAGTGTTTCTGCTTATTTAGCAAAAAAAGAGACAACTGAAAAAACTCGTTATCAGATTATAGCAAAAAACGGACAGATGTATCGCATCTTTTTATAAAAATATAAATGTATTTTAAGATTCGTAAAGCAGTATTTGTTTTGCGAATTTTTTTTGCCTTCTATTCTAAAAAATAATAAGAAAAAAAAACGTAAAAAACTTTACGAAAACGATTGAAATCTATACTTTTGCATAAAATTAGTAACCCAATCATTATTTTAATGAACAACAACACAATTTACGAAAAAGAATTAGCTTTTCAGGCAGATCGAAGAAAAGCGTGTGTAGAATTTGTAAAAATTATAAGCGATTTATGGTTTGACAAATCTATTGAATTGGTATTATTTAGAAATCAATTAATTGACAGAAATGTTTCTGACATTATCAACTTACACGAATATGCAGTTGCTTTTGTAGAAAAACCAATCAATATTTTTGATAGCGTAGAAATTGCAAGAGCCATTGAAAATTTAGATTTACCACCATCACGAATAGATATTGGAAAATTAACTTACGAATATCATTTGGAAGATGACAAATATAATGACGCTAAAGCATTTGTAATTGATAAATTAAAATACGCAAAAGACACGTCTGAAATTGTACCTAAAGATGTTGTTTTATATGGTTTTGGTCGAATTGGTCGTTTGTTAGCTCGTGAAATGATGAGCAAAATTGGTAAAGGACAACAATTACGTTTACGTGCGATTGTAACTCGCGATAAAAATGATGCCGTTTTATTAGAAAAAAGAGCCTCTTTGCTACGATATGATTCGGTTCACGGAGATTTTGAAGGTTCGGTTTCTGCAGATCCAGAAAATAATGCCTTAATAATAAATGGAACAACCGTACATATTATAACAGCAAATTCGCCAGAAGAAATAGATTATACCGCTTACGGAATTAATGATGCGTTAGTAATTGACAATACTGGTGCTTTTACAACAGAAGAAGCGTTAGCCAGACACTTGACTTCCAAAGGTGCAGATAAAGTTTTATTAACCGCTCCAGGAAAAGGTGTGCCAAATATAGTTTATGGTGTAAATCACGAAGATTACAATCCAGATGAAGTAGCTATTTATTCTGCTGCTTCTTGTACGACAAATGCTATTACTCCAGTTTTGGCAGTAATTGAAGAAACGTTGGGTGTTGTAAAAGGGCATTTAGAAACCATTCACGCGTATACAAACGACCAAAATTTGGTTGATAATATGCACAAAAAATACCGTCGTGGAAGAGCTGCTGGTTTAAATATGGTAATTACAGAAACCGGTGCAGGAAGTGCTGTAGCTAAAGCATTACCTAGTTTAGCAGGAAAATTAACTTCTAATGCAATTCGAGTTCCGGTTCCAAATGGTTCTTTGGTAGTTTTGAATTTAGAAGTTGGAAGAACTACCTCAGTACAAGAATTAAACAACATAATGAAAACCTATGCATTAGAAGGAAACTTAGTAGAGCAAATTAAATATTCGGTAAGTAACGAATTGGTTTCTTCAGATATTGTTGGAACGGCGCAACCCTCTATTTATGATAGTAATGCTACAATTGTTTCTGGAGATGGAAAAAATATTGTGTTATATATATGGTACGATAACGAATATGGATATAGCCATCAAGTAATACGTTTGGCAAAATATATTGCCAAAGTAAGACGCTATATGTATTATTAATGCTTGATTATTTATAATTTAATGCCTTTTCTTTTAGAAAAGGCATTTTTTTTAATCCCAAAAAAAGAAAATTCACAACAAAAAATACATATATTTAATAATTTATAAATAATTTAGTTAAAATTAACATATTTACATTATATTTTTGTGATTTTTTTAACTAAAACTAAAAACAGTACATCTTTTAGGCGTAATTTTATATTATAATAAAGTAACCACTAAATCTAATGTATTATGAAATGTTTTACAATTAGCATCTTATTACTTTGTAAAGTAATGTTTGCACAAGGAAATTTAGTTGAAACGTATAGCTACGGTCAAAACAGTATTGAAGTAATTTCAACATCTAATGAAGGTACAATTATTGTAAGTACTTTTAATGCTAAAATGAACATTAGGAAAGAAATTGCTGAAAAAATTCTTAGTTTATTTATTGAAGATAAATTAAAAAGCAATTTCAACTATACTATTGAAGGAAGCAATGTAAATGTTACTGGAAATTGTGTTATTACTGTAAAAGGAAACCTAACTTCTATTGATTTTTATTACGAAAAAGTAAAGTGGAAATACGGAAATACGGAAATTTATATGGAACCAAAAGCAAAATCACCGATTTCATTTGCTTTGACTAAAAATTAATTTTATTTAACAAAGACCCAACCTATTTAAATATGTTGGGTCTTTTTAATTATTCTTGTTTCTTTTGTGTGAGATAATAAATTGGTATCCCTAATAACACAATAAACAAACCTAATCCTGTATTTTTAGTATCGTAAAATAATAATATAATACTAATAATTGAAATCATTATTATATATAATATTGGGACAAACGGATAGCCAAATGCTTTATATGGTCTTGGTGCATCGGGTTCTCGTTTACGAAGTATGAAGATGCCATAAATTGTTAAAACATAAAATAATAAGTTGGCAAAAGTAGCATATGTAAGTAAATCGCCATATTTTCCAGATAAACATAATATCGATGCCCAAATACATTGCATCCAAAGTGCTTTTTCTGGTACTTGATTTTTATTTAACTCTCCTGCACTTTTAAAAAATAAGCCGTCTTTACTCATCGCATAAAACAAGCGTCCGCCAGCTAATATTAAACCCGAATTACAACCAAAAGTAGAAATCATAATTAATCCCGCCATTATAAAAACACCTGCATTTCCAAATATTACTGAAGCTGCACTCGCTCCTAACCTATCTTCGTTAGCGTATTTAATACCTTGTCCTAAAAAGTCATTAGCTAATGGATTTCCATCTAATGGCAATAATGAAAAATAAGCTAAATTGGCTAATAAATAAATAATTGTAACAATTAGAGTACCCAAAAATAAACTCTTAGGAATGTTTTTCTGTGGCTCTTTAATTTCTCCAGCAATAAACGTAATATTATTCCAAGCATCTGAAGAAAACAACGAATTAATCATAGTGAAACCCAACATTCCAATAATTGCAAAGCCTGTCAAAACTTCTGTAGTGATTTCGCCATCAACAACAGTTGTTTTTGTAGCTGCCCACATATCTGTAAAATTATTGGCTAAAGTATCAGATTGCAATCCAACATATAAACCAAAAACAATTAAAGCAAATAATGCGAACAATTTAGCTGTAGTAAAAACAAATTGTAGATTTTTCCCCGTTTTTACACCTTGATTATTAATTATGGTTAGCACAACAATACTCAAAATGGCTAAAAGTTGTTGATATTGAATTTTATATGTACCAAACTCTAATACATTTTCACTTAAAGTTGGAAAAAATATGGCAGTGTATTTAGCAAAAGCAACAGCTACAGCAGCAATTACACCTGTTTGAACCACTGTAAAAACAGTCCAACCGTATAAAAAAGACATCATTTTACCATACGCACGCTGAATATATACATATTGCCCACCTGCTTTCGGCATCATACCAGCTAATTCGCCATAACTTAATGCTGCGGCAAGCGTTAAAAATCCAGTTAAAATCCAAGCTAATAAAATCCAACCTGCACCACCAATATCTCTTGCCATTATTGAGGTTACAATAAATATTCCAGAACCAATCATTGAACCTGCAACTAAACTTGTTGCATTTAACAATCCCAATTCTTTTTTGAATTCAGTTTTATTTTCCATATAAATTATAGTTTTGATAAAGATAAAAAAAGAAAATTAGGAAAATAAAAAAAGGTGTAAAATTGTACATTCCACACCTTTTTCTAATTTACACTAAAATTATCTTTTATAATTCTGTTTTTTTACCCAGTCTGCATATTTTGCAGCCACTTTTAAATGTGCATTATAATCTGTTGCGAATTCGTGATATCCAAATTTTTCTACACTGGCACAAAAATATAAGTAGTTGTGTTTTTCTGGATTCAAAACCGCATCAATTGCCGAAACATCTGGCATAAAAATAGGCCCTGGTGGCAAACCTGTGTTTTTATATGTATTGTAAGGTGAATTTACAATTAAATCGTTGTGCATGACACGTTTTACTACTAAATTCCAATCATTTGATTTTTGTTTTAAAGCAAAAATCACTGTTGGATCGGCTTGTAATGGCATATTTTTGTTTAGTCGATTTAAATATACACCTGCTACTTTTGGTCTCTCATCTGCTTTTGCTGTTTCTTTATGAACAATTGAAGCTAAAGTATACACTTGGGCTGGCGTTAAATTTAAGGCTTTGGCTTTCGCTAATCTGCCATCATTCCAAAATCTTTTATATTCTTTAGTAAGTTTTTCTGCAAATTCTTCAGGTGAAATATTCCAATAAAATTCGTAACTATTAGGAATAAAAAACGACATTACATTGTCTTTATTTAAACCATTTTCTTTTAAAAAAGTATCATTTGTAAAAATTTGATTCAAATTTGTAGTATCTGGTTCAATTTGGGAAGCAATTCTTACAAATAAATCTTGAAGTTTCTCTTGATTATTGAAGGCTAATTTAACTGGTGTATTCAATCGTAATGCACGAACGATACTAAAACTGCTCATTCCTTTTTTAAGTAAAAATTTTCCTGGTTTTACATTTGAATCATAGTCTCTTTTTGTAGCGACCCAATCAATTTTGGATTGATTTTCAATATAAGGCGCTAAAATTTTCTTTACATCTTCGTATTTTGAATCCGTTGGAACATATACATATACTTCCTCTTCTTCAAATTTTGTATTTCCAGTAAACGCTTTATTAATTACGTATCCACCACTAATAATTATTATTGCAGCTCCGATACTAATGATTCTTAAGAATAATTTTTTTGCTTCCAAAATTTTTATTTTTCGTTTATGAATTGAAAAAGTACTTCATCTACGTAAGTACCATTTATTTTAGTCCAATCTTTTTTGATGCCTATTTTCTGAAACCCAAAATTACTAAAAAGCAATAAACTGGCTTCATTTTGTGTAGTAATATTTGCAAATAATTGATGTAAATTTAAATGCGTGAATGCATAATTTGTAATCAATTGCAAGGTTTCTTTTCCAATACCTTGATTTCTAAAGTTTTCTGAAATAATAATTCCAATTCCAGCACGACTATTTTTCGCATCAAAATCAAATAAATCGATACAACCAACTCTTTCATTAGTTTTTGAAAAAACAATTATCAATCGCAATTGTTTCGCTTCGTAAATATCCAGATGTGCATTTTCTAAATAGTTTTTCAATACCCATTTACTGTAGGGTGTTTGTGTATTGCTCACTTCCCAAATCGATTCATTATTTTCTATTTCGTATAGAAATTCTAAATCTTCGGGTTCGAGAGCTCGTAAATGAATATTTTGTCCTTTTAATGTCATAATTAATTTTTTACCGCAAAGACGCTTAGGTTTTCGCAAGGTTCGCAAAGTTTATTTTAATTACTTAATGCTTCTGCAATTTTTAAAGCACATTTTTCTCCGTCAATTGCAGCAGAAATAATTCCACCTGCATAACCCGCACCTTCTCCGCAAGGATATAATCCTTTGATTTGAACGTGTTCTAATGTAAAGTTATCCCTTGGAATTCGAACTGGTGAGGATGTTCTACTCTCTGGCGCGTGTAAAATGGCATCATTTGTTAAATAACCCTTCATAGTTTTTCCAAATGCAGAAAAACCTTCACGCAGCGTTTGTGTTAAAAACGTTGGAAAAACTTCGCCTAATTCTACAGATGTTGTACCAGGAACATACGAAGTTTTCGGGATGTCTTTAGAGACTTTTGTTTGTGTAAAATCAATCATTCTTTGTGCGGGAACTTTTTGTGTTTTACCCGCTAATTGCCAAGCTTTTTGTTCAATAGCTTTTTGAAATTCCATTCCTGCTAAAGGTCCAAATTTTTCAAACGGTTTAAAATCCTCCAAACGCAATTCGACAACAATTCCTGAATTGGCAGTGGCTTGATCTCGTTTACTTGGACTCCAACCATTTGTAACTACTTCACCATCAGCGGTGGCACAAGGCGCAATTACGCCGCCTGGACACATACAAAATGAATACATACCGCGACCATTTACTTGTTTCACAATTGAATAAGGTGAAGGCGGTAAAAATTCGCCTCTGTAATCGCACGAATATTGAATTTTATCAATCAACTCTTGTGGATGTTCCGCTCGAACACCTAATGCAAATGGTTTTGCTTCAATAAAAATATCTTTTTTATGAAGCAATTCAAAAATATCACGAGCCGAATGACCTGTTGCTAAAATTATTTTTTTGGAATGAATCGTTTCACCTTTATGAGTTACAATTCCATCTACTTCATTATTTTTAACTAAAATATCGGTAACTCGAGTTTCAAACAAAACTTGTCCACCAGATTCGATAATTTTCTCTCGAATATCTTGAATGATTTGAGGTAATTTATTGGTTCCGATGTGGGGATGTGCTTCTACTAAAATCTCTTCGGTTGCCCCAAATGCAACTAATAATTGTAAAATTCTATCTACATCGCCACGTTTTTTTGATCGTGTGTATAATTTTCCGTCAGAATACGTTCCTGCACCACCTTCCCCAAAACAATAGTTTGAATCGGCATTGACAATTCCGTCAACATTTATTGCTTTTAAATCTCTACGTCTGCCTCGAACATCTTTTCCGCGTTCTAAAACTATTGGTTTTAAACCTAATTCTATTAATTGCAAGGCTGCAAACAATCCAGCAGGACCTGCGCCAACAACAATAACTTCTTGTTTGTTGGTTACGTTTGGATAATTAGGCAATTCTATTTTAGATTCAGTAAACACCTCATCTTTAAAATAAATATTTAATTTTAAATTGAATTTTATGGCTTTTTGTCGTGCATCTATTGAACGTTTAAGTATCACAATTTTTTGTAAATCGGATACAGAAGTTTGTACCAATTTAGAAACATGTTGATATAACATTTGTTCGTTATTCGCCATTTCTGGAGAAACTTGAATAAGTAGTTCGCGAGGCATTTATTTATTTTATTTTACAAATGTACTAAAAGATTTATTTTTTTTCTTCAAAAGCTCGTAATGCAAAAGAAGCTAACCAATGTTCCCCTTCATAATTACCATCCACTACCGATGGTAATGAAAAACTAAAGTGCTGATTTGCAATTGGAATTAAATGCGAAAAAAGTTTTGGGTATGACTTAGCTAGAGCATACATGTTCCAAGCTCTACTAAAATTTAAGCCGTCTAAATGCACCAAATGACCATCTGTTCTGTCAGATACTTTAGCCGTTTCCCAATTCCAATTTTTAGAAAACAACTTCGGTGCGAACTTTTTTAGCCAAATCAAAAACTCTTGTTTTGGTAAAACACGCTGCATTAATCCCACTTCTTCCATACAAGGTGAAAGAAAATCAGTTCCGCTTGGTTCCCATTCAAAAGGGCAATTTTCATCCATTTTAAAGAGTCTAATTGCTTGTGTTTTAATACAGTTTTGCAATTCTATATTATTTGAAAAAACAGCATAATCCCATGCGTTTGATAACCCAAAAGCTGTATTATTATGTGTGCCCACACGAACAGGATATAAAAGTTTTGGCATAAATTCGATATACCGTTGGATTATTAAATTAGATAACGGCTTTAAATTATTTGCTAATTCAAGAGTAGAATTTAATTTAGATTTTTCTAATTCTAACTGAAGTTTTAAAAGCCAATTCCAGCCGTATGTTCTCTCATATGATTTTTCATGAGGTTTAGAAAAGTATTCAATTTCTTTTTGTATATTATCTTTAGAAAGATTTAACTTTAATTTTTCAATAATAATTTCTTTATTTTTTATTTCCGAGAAATTATTTAACAAATATACCAAACTCCAATGACCATGTACAGATGAATGCCAATCAAAACAACCATAAAATGCAGGATGAAGTTCTCTTGGCGATAATAATTCAGTAGTATTAAGAAGCAATTGATTTAGCTTATTTGGATATTCTTGTTGTAAACATTTAATTGGTAAAGTAGCTAAATGATTGGCTTGTTCTAAAGTAAGTTGTTGTGAATATGTCAAAGTTCCAACAAAAAGAAAAGAAAATATTAATTTCATAGTGAATTTCATTTTTTCAAAAGTACTAAAAACTTATCTTTGATTTTTATTTTATCATAATGAACAGACAAATAAAACTAATTTGGGATTTTCGTGGACAAACTGCTGCTAAAACAGCGGAACATCATGAAATTCATCTTAAAGAATTTTTAGATAAAGAAAATTACACCTTAAAAATTACAGGCTTTGAAATTTTAAGCGAAATGTATGCTATAGCGTATTTGGTTGTAGAAGAAGCAGATATGATTGTTTTTAGAGATGCTTTACGACCACATCGAGGTGAAGTTTATTTAGTCTAAAGTCGAAGGCCTTCGACTTTAGACTAAATTTTTAATTCGCTACTTCACTTATAAATTTAATTCGCATTAATCGTAATTCTTCCGTATCATATTCACCATCAAATTCTTTTAATGCATTTTCTATATTGTCCGATTCGGATTCCATAAAATAATCGTGAATTTCTTCTTGCTGCTCTTCATCTAAAATTTCGTCAATCCAATACTTAATGTTTAATTTGGTTCCAGAAAACACAATTTGTTCCATTTCTTTAAGTAAATCGTCAAATTTTAAACCTTTAGCAGAAGCAATATCATCTAAAGCTAATTTTCTATCGATATTTTGAATAATGTATAATTTATTTATTGAATTAGCACCTGTCGATTTTACAACTAAATCATCTGGACGAATAATATCGTTTTCATCTACATATCTAGAAATCAATTCAATAAACGGGTTTCCGAATTTCTTTGCCTTACCTTCTCCTACTCCATGAACGTTGCTTAATTCGTCAATGGTAATTGGATATTTAAGTGCCATATCTTCCAATGAAGGATCTTGAAAAACTACAAATGGAGGAACATTATGTTTTTTGGCTTCTTTTTTACGTAAATCTTTTAGCATTGACATTAATACTGCATCGGCAGTTCCTGTTGCTTTTGCTGCTGCTATGATGTTTTCATCTTCTTCTTCACTAAACTCATGATCTTCTGCCACCATAAATGAATATGGTTTTTCAATAAAATCTTGTCCGGCTTGTGTTACTTTTAAAACACCATAACTTTCTATATCTTTTGAAATTAATCCCGCCACTAATACCTGACGGATTAATGCCATCCAGTATTTTTCGTCTTGCTTAGATCCACTACCAAATGTTTTTAATGTATCTATTTTTTGTGCTTTAATAATGGCATTAATTTTACCTACTAAAGCCATAATAACTTCTTTAGATTTAAATAACTGTTTCGTATCATTAATTACTTTTAGCAAGGTAACTATCTGATTTTGAGCTTCTGTTTTAACTTTTGGATTTCTAACATTATCATCCATATCCGCTCCTTCGCCATTAACTTCGTCAAATTCTTCTCCAAAATAGTGAAGTAGGTATTTTCTTCTAGACATAGAAGTTTCTGCATACGCCACCACTTCTTGTAACAAAGCGTAACCAATTTCTTGTTCAGCAATTGGTTTTCCAGACATAAATTTCTCTAACTTTTCAATATCTTTATACGAATAATAGGCTAAACAAATTCCTTCGCCGTCATCTCTACCAGCCCTACCCGTTTCTTGATAATAACTTTCTAAAGATTTTGGAATATCGTGATGAATTACAAATCGTACATCGGGTTTGTCAATACCCATACCGAAAGCGATAGTTGCAACTACCACATCAACATCTTCCATAAGAAACATATCTTGATGTTTGGCACGTGTTTTCGCATCTAAACCGGCATGATAAGGCACTGCTGAAATTCCATTTACCTGTAGAACCTGAGCAATTTCTTCCACTTTTTTTCTACTTAAGCAATAGATAACGCCTGATTTCCCTTTATGTTGTTTAATAAATCGTATAATATCTCCTTGAACATTTTTTGTTTTAGGACGTATTTCGTAATATAAATTTGGTCGGTTAAAAGAAGCTTTAAACGTATTGGCATTTGGCATATCTAAGTTTTTCAAGATATCTTCTTGCACTTTAGGCGTAGCCGTTGCGGTAAGTCCAATAATTGGCACATCACCTAATTGCTTAATAATACTTCTTAAATTTCTGTATTCTGGTCTAAAATCATGTCCCCATTCTGAAATACAATGTGCTTCATCTATAGCAACAAAAGAAATTTTTACTGTTTTTAAAAACTGAATGTAATCCTCTTTTGTTAATGATTCAGGAGCTACATAAAGCATTTTAGTTTTTCCAGATAAAATATCTGCTTTTACCTGATTAACTTCTGTTTTATTTAAAGAAGAATTTAATACATGAGCAACACCAACATCTGACCCCATACTTCTTATGGCATCAACTTGATTTTTCATTAAAGCAATAAGCGGAGAAACCACAATAGCCGTTCCGTCTAAAACCAGTGCAGGTAATTGATAACATAATGATTTACCACCACCTGTTGGCATAATCACAAAGGTGTTGTTACCAGAAATAATACTTGTAACTACTTTTTCTTGTAATCCTTTAAATTGTGAAAATCCAAAGTATTTTTTTAACTCTTTGTATAAATCTATATTCTGTTCTTTCATGAAATAATGGGTTGAACTTATAAACACATAATTTTAGACAATTATTATTTGAATTTTGTCTAAATTTGCAATCATAAAGATACAACTATTCTTTAAAAACAAAAATATAATTCATTTAATTTTGAATACAACACAAACTATCCTAGAAAACGCAAAGCAATCTATACTATCACAAAGCGAAAGTATTGCGAAACTTACTCAATATCTTACTGAAGATTTTGCCAAAACGGTACAACTCATTTTCGAATCAAAAGGAAGATTAGTCGTTACTGGTATTGGAAAAAGTGCCATTATTGCTCAGAAAATTGTAGCTACATTAAATTCTACAGGGACACCATCAATATTTTTACATGCTGCTGAAGCCATTCATGGCGATTTAGGAATGATTCAAAATGGCGATCTTGTTTTATGTATTTCAAAAAGTGGAAATAGTCCTGAAATTAAAGTCTTAGCGCCAATTATAAAAAATTTTGGTACAACGCTAATTGGAATGACAGCTAATCCAAGCTCATTCTTAGCTACTTCTTCGGATTTAGTTTTATTGGCACACGTAGATGACGAAAGTTGTCCACTTGGTTTAGCACCTACAAATAGCACCACTGCGCAATTGGTTTTAGGCGATGCTATTGCCATTTGTTTGATGAAATTAAGAAATTTTCAGGCAGAAGATTTTGCCAAATATCATCCAGGTGGCGCTTTGGGTAAGAAACTATTATTGCGTGTAAAAGATATGTTAGACGCTACACACGCGCCACAAGTAGCTCCAAATGCTTCTATAAAAAAGGTAATTATGGAGATTTCTGAAAAACGTTTAGGTGTTACCGCTGTTGTTGAAAATGAGTTTGTGATCGGAATTATAACAGATGGTGACATTAGAAGAATGTTAACAGATAGAGATTCTTTTTCAGATTTAACCGCTCAAGATATTATGACAAAAAATCCGAAATCAATTGCCTCAACGGTTTTAGTTGCAGAAGCTTTAGATGTGTTGGAAGATAATAAAATTACACAATTGATGGTGATTGACAATGGAACATACAAAGGCGTATTGCATTTACACGATATTTTAAAAGAAGGAATTGTATAATTAGATTATGGACTATAGACATTAGATTATAGACTAAAGACAAAAAAATATAATATATTTTGAGAACTACATCAAAAATAACAATTAAAAATTAATGGCAAAAAGGAATAAAAAAAACATTAACGAAATGACTTTTTTAGATCATCTTGAGGAATTAAGATGGTTATTAGTAAGAAGTTCGGCGGCTATTTTAACAGGTGGTGCAATCGCTTGGGTTTTTAGTGATTTTATCTTTCAAACTATCATTTTCGGTCCCATGAAAGGTGATTTTATTACCTATCAGTTTTTTTGTGATTTGGCAAATAAATACGATTTAGACAAAAGTTTTTGCGACACTACATTAAATTTTAGTATTCAAAATACCGAAATTGAAGGACAAATTTCTTTATTAGTGTGGACGTGTATTACTGCAGGATTTATCATTAGTTTTCCATATATATTATTACAGTTTTGGAATTTCATTAGTCCAGCTTTGTATAAAAAAGAAAAAAGAAATGCGGTGAAATTCATAGTTATTTCCTCATTATTATTCTTTTTGGGCGTGTTATTTGGCTATTTTGTATTAACACCATTATCATTAAACTTTTTATCAACATTTACTGTATCTGATGTAATTAAAAACGATATTAATGTAAATTCCTACATCGGAACTGTAAAAACCACCACTTTAGCTACTGGTTTAATTTTCGAATTACCAATAATTATTTATTTTTTATCTTCATTAGGATTAGTAACACCTTCTTTTTTAAGAGAATATAGAAAATGGGCATATGTAATTATCTTAATTATAGCTGCAATAGTAACACCGCCAGATGTAATTAGCCAAGTTATAGTAACTATACCGTTGATTATACTTTACGAAATTAGTATTTTTATTAGTGCTTTTATTTTTAAGAAAAACAACAAATCAATAACCACAATATAATGAGTGATTTAATTTCCGAGTTTAACGACTATCGTGCTAAAATGAATGAAAAATTGTTAGCAGATGATAATAAAGTAATTAAAAGAATTTTCAATTTAGACACTAACGCCTATAGCGAAGGTGCTTTAGATGTTAAAACTAAAGAATTATTAGGATTAGTAGCTTCAGCGGTTTTACGTTGTGATGATTGCATTAAATATCATTTAGAAACAGCCTATAAAAACGGAGTAAATCGTACAGAAATGATGGAAGCTATGAGTATTGCTACTTTAGTTGGTGGTACAATCGTAATTCCGCATTTGCGTAGAGCTTATGAGTTTTGGGAAGCGTTGGAAGAAGCAGGAACTAAATAATTGTTAATTTGTATAATCGTTTATTTGAATATTCGTTTATTTGTAAAATAATAACTTAGCCACTTTGTAACTTAGTTACTTAGAAACTCATAGAAAAAATGAAATTAAGAGCCGAAAATTTAGTTAAAACATACAAAAAAAGAAGTGTAGTCAAAGGCATTTCAGTTGAAGTAAACCAAGGAGAAATTGTGGGTTTATTAGGCCCAAACGGTGCTGGAAAAACAACTTCTTTTTATATGATTGTAGGTTTAGTAAAACCAAATTCTGGAAATATTTATTTAGACGATATGAATATTACAGATTTTCCTATGTATAAAAGGGCTCAAAATGGAATTGGTTACTTGGCACAAGAAGCATCTGTTTTTAGAAAATTGAGTATTGAAGATAATATTTTATCGGTTTTACAATTGACAAATTTGACCAAAGCGGAACAAGAAGCAAAAATGGAAAGCTTAATTGAAGAATTTTCTTTAGGTCATATTCGCACAAACCGTGGCGATTTATTATCAGGTGGTGAACGAAGAAGAACAGAAATTGCAAGATGTTTAGCTACGGATCCGAAATTTATTTTATTAGACGAACCGTTTGCAGGTGTTGACCCAGTTGCTGTTGAAGATATTCAAAGAATTGTAGCACAATTAAAAAACAAAAATATCGGAATTTTAATAACCGACCACAATGTGCAAGAAACGTTAGCCATTACAGACAAAACCTACTTAATGTTTGAAGGAGGCATATTAAAAGCTGGAAAACCAGAAGAATTAGTAGAAGACGAAATGGTTAGAC
>JBFYPW010000009.1:0-31022 GCA_041303115.1 Flavobacterium sp. | reverse complement strand
TTATTTCCGTTATATGTTTTTTCAACGTATTGTATTTCAGTAGTTAATGGCTTTCAAAAATATAAAAATGTAATTTATATTCAGATTA
Organism: Flavobacterium sp.; assembly: GCA_041303115.1. GTDB lineage: Bacteria > Bacteroidota > Bacteroidia > Flavobacteriales > Flavobacteriaceae > Flavobacterium. The sequence goes on along the minus strand of JBFYPW010000009.1, from coordinate 30,934 downwards.
TTTCAAGTGGTATTGCATTACTTTTTTCTTTGTTTTTAATCTATTATTATTCCACATTTGGCGCATTAGTTTCCTTAGTTTTGGCACCAGTTTTCGTGTTTTTTGTTTGTTTATTTTTTCTTAAAAATATTATTTCAATTTCTGATGTTTTTTCCTTTCAAAACTTCGATTTTTCAGTTGTTAAAAACGTATCAGAATATGTGTTGATGGCATTGGTTTCAGGTGGTATTGGTTCTTTCGTATTATTGGAAATTCGAACCGATATTATTAGTATAACGGGATTACAAAATGCAGGAATTTATGAAGGTTTACAACGGATTTCCTCGTATTATTTATTGTTCGTTTCTTCAATAATGACTATTTATTTTTACCCAAAATTAGCAGAAAAGAATTCAAATAATAAAGATATTGTTTTGTATTATTTAAAAACGATTATTCCACTTTTCACTATTGGTTTAGTAATTATTTATTTTTTGCGAAAATTAATTATTCAAGTTATGTTTTCTTCAGAATTTGAGACTATGGAATCGTTATTTCTTTGGCAATTACTAGGTGATTTATTAAAAGCAATTTCTTTAATTTTTGGAACCTTATTAATTGCAAAAAAACAGACTAAAGTATTTATTATTACTGAAATTATTTCTTTGTTTATCCTATATTTTTCATCAAATTGGATGTTGCACACTGTTGGAATAAGCGGAATTGTAATGGCTCATACCTTTACTTATTTTATATATTTGTTAGTTTTAGTAATTTATTTTAGAAAAGAATTAAGATGAAAGTTACTATAATCATTCCATTTTATAACGAAGAAAAAAGAATTGTTTTAGAAAGTTTTCATCAAATTTTCAAGAATTCTTCACAGTATGATTTTATTTTAGTTGATGATGGAAGTACAGATAACACATTTGCAGTTTTAAATCAATTTAAAAGTGAATTTTCTACTATTGAAGTTTTAAAATTATATAAAAATGTTGGAAAAGCTGAAGCCATTCGTGCGGCTGTTTTATCTATTTCTAATACTGATTTTATTGCGTATTACGATGCGGATTTAGCTACACCTTTTTCAGAATTAGATAAATTAATTCAATTTTCAATTCAGAATCCAAATTATAAGATGATAATGGGCGCTAGAATTAAACTAATTGGAAACGGAGTAAAACGCTCATTAACACGACATTATTTTGGTCGTATTTTTGCAACAATTGTCAGTCAGTTTGTATTGAAAGTTGCTGTTTATGACACACAATGTGGTGCAAAAGTCATTGATTTTGAAACAGCTAAGCCTATTTTTTCGAAACCTTTTATTTCAAAATGGTTATTTGATGTGGAATTATTAAAACGATTGCAAAAGAGTCATAACTTAAAAGAAGTAGTAAAAGAAATTCCATTAGAAAAATGGGAAGAAATAGGGAGTTCAAAAATTAAACGTACCGATTTTTTTAAAATTCCTTTTGAACTTTTTCAAATTTATAGAAATTAAAAATGAAGCAACATATACAAAATAATAAATATATTTATTTGTTGATTTTTTTCCTTTTTGCGGCAAAAATAATTTTCTACATTGAATATAATTCGTTTTCTGAAGCGCCAGATAGTTGGGCATTTAATCATTTTGTTACAGAATTAATTAATGATAATTTTAACGATTATGTTGGAGAAAGAACTCCAGGTTATCCCTATTTGATTTATTTACTAAATCATGATAAAATGTTGGTGGTTTTAGTACAAATGTTAATGGGAATTATCACCAGTATTTTATGGTTTAAAACGTTATTAAACACTGAAATATCTGAAAAAATTTCGTTTTATTGCACGTTATTTTTTGCGTTATACCTTCAACATTTTTTCTATGAAACGTTTATTTTAGCAGAAACATTTATGTTGCTTTTAAATTCGTTAATTCTGTATATTTTATTGAATAATTATTTCTACAAAAGACAAATTATTGTTGAAATTTGTATGAGTGTCCTACTTGCTATATTAATTTTAGTAAAACCCTTTTTTCTGTTTTATCCATTTTTAATTTTTGCTTTATATCTAATTAAAAATCCTTCTTTGAAAAAAGCAATTTCTGTTAAATTAATTATTTTTATTTTGCCTGCTTATGCTTATTTTTCTTGGTGTAGTTTTGTAGAAGAAAAAATTGGTTACTTTGAACCAACAGCTTATTTTGGTTTAAATTTAGCTCAAAACTGCTTGTTTTTTGCTGAAAAAGGACCAAAAGAATACGATTATATAGCAAAACCGTATGTTAAATATAGAGATGAAATGTTACATAATGGCGAAGATGCTTCTATGGCCGTTTGGAAAGTATGGGGCGGTCAACATTTGGCACCGAAATATACAAAATTTGCAGACGTTACTCATCAGTTTGGTAACTATGCAAAAGCTACTATTGCCTCTAATTTTGGAGATTATCTATATTATTCCATTACCCATTCGTGGTTTGATTTTTGGAAGGTTTTTGATGTGAAACCATATATGAATTTTAAAGACAATGCCTTTAATTCAGTCGTTTCTGTTATAAATGCAATTCAGATGGTAATACTTTTTATTTTGAAATTCGTTTTCTTATTTTTAAGTTTTTACTATACGTTTCTCTTTATTAAAAATAAAAAAGTGACTAATGTGATGATTCTTTTAGCTTTTATTCACGCAGCAGCTATTTTACAAGCACTTGTAGTTTATGGCACCAATGCTAAATACGCCTTTCCGTATGAATTTTTTATGTTAGTTGTGGTATTGTTGTTTTTGAAAGAAAAATTTAATTGGACTTCCAAAGCGTCAAATACTTTTGAGCTTGAGTAACATAATGATGTTCTTTATGTATAAATTGAATAGCATTTTGACCAATTCTACTAATTTCAGAAGGATTTTCAATTAAAAAAGATAATTTATCAACTAAATAACCTACATCGGGCAATGCATTTATTGCAACTTCATCTTTTTGTAAATTATAATGATTTAAAAATTCAGTTTCCGCACCAGTAAATACTACTTTACCATTGGCCATGGCTTCTAAAGCATTGAATCCTTGATCAAAACCATACACTTGGTCTAAAATGATATGTGCATTTTCAAAATGTTTTTGATATTCTGTGTAAGGTATATCTGTAGTAATTTTAACTTCAATCAAATTAGGGTATTTTTCTTGAAGGATAACTAACGCTTTTTCAAAAAAAGAAACACCCTTTGTGTAAGAATTTCCTGAATTTATCCCTAAGAAAATAGAAATTTTTCCTGAAATTGTAGTATCGCTACTTCCAATTTTATCAATATTTATTGGATTTGCAACAATACCTAAATAGTTTTCATTACCAACTAGCGGTGCTACATAATCCAAATCAGATGCTATAACACCAGAAGTATTTTTGTATAGAAATTGATGAATTTTTTGATGTGATTTGGTTAAAAATTCAAAATAGTAGTCATATTGTTTTTTAGCTTTTGGATTACCCTCAAAGTAAGGATTCATAACGGAATACTTGTCTTTTTGCTTAAGCATATGAGAAACGGTCATATAATCTATCCCGCAACACATTAAGAATATTTTATTATTTTGATTAAAAATACGTTTCAATAAAAATAATTCTAATTTAGAAACAGTTTGTATCGGACTTTCATTAATTAACTGCACTACATCAAAGTTTTTCAACTTTTTAGAAACCCACCAAAATCGAATACCGTGTTCTAATAAAGCTAAATCATATTTGAAAATTCTTGCCCAAATTTGTCTTGGAATATTTCCTAATTTCGATTTGAAAAAATTGGCTCGAATACTAATATCTGCAGGATAGTTTTTAAATCCATCGCCATTATTCACTAAAACAACTTCGTGACCTAATGCCAAAAGTCCTTCTTTTAATGAATTATGTAACCTACTAAATTCTCCTACAAGTAGTATTTTCATTGTTTTATTTTAATATTTCAAATATAAAGAAAAAACCTATATGTTTTATTTCATATAGGTTTTAGTCTGATTTCTAAATATACGAAAATCTAATTTATCTTTTTAACATCAAAAGTAATAGCGTTTTTTACTTTTTCTTTCAAAATAGCAATATCAATTACTTCTTTCATAGTATCAACATAATGAAAAGTTAAGCCGGCTAAATAATCGGCATTAATTTCCTCAATATCACGTTTGTTTTCTTTACACAAGATGATTTCTTTAATATTGGCACGTTTCGCAGCCAATATTTTTTCTTTAATTCCACCAACTGGTAACACTTTTCCACGTAAAGTAATTTCACCTGTCATCGCTATATTTTTCTTAATTCTACTTTGAGTAAAACTAGAAACCATTGAGGTTAACATAGCAATACCAGCACTTGGTCCGTCTTTTGGCGTAGCACCTTCTGGTACGTGAATGTGAATGTTATATTGGTTTAACACTTCAGATTCAATGTTTAATTGTTTTGAATTCGCTTTAATATATTCTAACGCAATAGTTACCGATTCTTTCATAACAGTTCCTAAATTTCCTGTCATAGTCATCGCTCCTTTTCCTTTAGAAACTAACGATTCAATAAATAAAATATCACCTCCAACGGATGTCCAAGCTAATCCAGTAACTACACCAGCTGTATCGTTATTTTCATATTTATCGCGTTCCATTCTTGGTGATTTTAATACTTCAAGAATATCAGCATCTGTTACTTTTTTATTATAGTCTTCTTCCATAGCTACAGATTTTGCAGCATGACGCACCATTTGAGCAATCGTTTTATCTAAACCACGAACACCAGATTCACGTGTATAACCCGTTACGATTTTTTCTAATTGTTTTTTACCAATTTGTAAATCTTTTGTAGTTAACCCATGTGCTGCCAATTGTTTTGGTAACAAGAAGTTTTTTGCGATTTCAATTTTTTCTTCAATGGTATACCCCGACATATTTATGATTTCCATTCTATCTTTTAACGCAGGTTGAATGGTTGATAAACTATTAGATGTAGCGATAAACATAACTTTAGAAAGGTCGTAACCTAGTTCTAAGAAATTATCATGAAAATCGCTATTTTGTTCCGGATCTAAAACTTCTAATAGGGCAGAAGATGGATCCCCATTATGACTTGAAGATAATTTGTCAATTTCATCTAAAACGAAAACTGGATTAGATGTTTTTGCTTTTTTAATAGATTGAATAATTCTTCCAGGCATCGCTCCAATATAGGTTTTACGATGTCCGCGAATTTCTGCTTCGTCACGTAAACCACCTAATGAAATTCGAACATATTCTCTTCCTAATGCTTCTGCAACCGATTTCCCAATTGATGTTTTACCCACACCCGGAGGTCCGTATAAGCATAAAATTGGCGATTTCATATCGTTTCGCAGTTTCAAAACCGCTAAATGTTCAATAATTCGTTTCTTTACATCATCTAAACCAAAATGGTCTCGGTCTAAAATTTGTTGTGCTTTTTTAAGATCAAATTTATCTTTAGAAAACTCATTCCAAGGTAATTCTAAAAATAAATCTAAATAATTACGCTGTATTCCAAAATCTGGTGAATTTGGATTGGTACGTTGTAATTTGTATATTTCTTTATCAAAATGTTCCGCTGTTTTTGCATCCCATTTTTTATTTTTTCCTTTGTTACGCATTTCTTCAATTTCAGCATCATGTGAAACGCCCCCCAATTCTTCTTGAATGGTTTTCATTTGTTGCTGTAAGAAATATTCGCGTTGTTGTTGGTCTAAATCAAATCGAACTTTAGATTGAATGTCATTTTTTAACTCCAATTTCTGAAGTTCTAAATTCATATAACGTAAGGTTTCTAAAGCGCGTTCTTTCAAATCTACAATACCTAATAAATATTGCTTATCCGAAACATTTAAATTCATATTTGAAGATACAAAATTGATTAAAAACGGATTACTTTCGATGTTTTTAATAGCAAAAGTAGCTTCTGAAGGTATGTTTGGACTTTCTTTTATGATTTCAATGGCTAAATCTTTTATAGATTCAATTATTGTAGAAAATTCTTCATCTTTTTTATTCGGACGCACTTCATTTACTTCCTTTATTGTAGCTTTAAAGTAAGGCTCAGTTTGAGTAAATTCATTAATTTCGAAACGTTTTTTCCCTTGAAGAATGATTGTTGTATTTCCATCAGGCATTTTCAAAACACGCATAATACGTGCAACAGTTCCCACATGATGAATTTCATCTGAAGTTGGATCTTCATCAGCTTCATTTTTTTGAGCTACTACGCCAATAATTTTACCAGCCGCATTGGCATCGTTTATTAATTTTATCGATTTATCTCTTCCAGCCGTAATAGGAATAACCACTCCAGGAAATAAAACAGTATTTCTTAAAGGTAAAATGGGTAAGTCAGCAGGTAATTCTTCATTATTCATTTCCTCCTCATCTTCCGGAGTCATTAATGGAATTAATTCTGCTTCTGAATCTAATTCTTGAAGCGACAAATTGTCAATCGCAACTATTTTATGGTTTGGCATATCTATTTATAAGTCATTTTGTCATTAAAAATGGGATGTAAATTTACAACTATTTTTTTTAATCGACGTAAGTCTCAATAAAAACAACATGTACAGTTTAATTTACATATATAGCAGTCAAGATGTATGCCATAAATGGGAATAAAAATTTAGATTTTAAAATTATTTCTGAATTTTTAGTGTTCTAAAAAGTAAAATAACACCAATTATAAAAAACAACACCAAAAATAAAATGGCATTTCGCATACTTCCTGTAATTTGGTTAATGCTACCGTAAAGTAACATTCCAATTACAATTCCAATTTTTTCGGCTACATCATAAAAACTAAAAAAAGAGGTAGTGTCATTTGTTTCGGGCATTAATTTAGAAAAAGTTGAGCGTGAAAGCGATTGTATTCCACCCATAACTAAACCCACAATTCCTGCAACTAAGAAAAACTGTATGGGTTCTGTAACAAAAAAAGCACCGGTACAAATAAATATCCAAACAGAATTAATGCCAATTAACGTTTTTATATTTCCAAATTTTAACGCCAATTTAGAGGTTACTATCGCGCCTAAAACCGCAACCAATTGAATCATTAATATACTTACAATTAAGCCTTGTCTTTTTTCATCAGCTGTACCCCAATTTATTTCTTGTTCTCCAAAATAAGTGGCAACTAGCATTACGGTTTGCACTGCCATACTATAAATGAAAAAGGCAATTAAAAAACGTTTTAATAAAGCGTCTTTAAAAAATAATTTTTGAACTTTCTTTAGTTCATTATAGCCATTAAGGACTACTGAAAAAGTTAGCGGATGATTATTTTTATTTCCTTTTGGTAAATAATAAAAAGTATATTGACTAAATGCAATCCACCAAATTCCAGTGAAAACAAATGATAATTTCATAGCTTGAATGGCTTTATCATCTGTTCTTCCAATAATTAAATACAGACAAATAACAAGTAAAATAACACTTCCAATATAGCCAAATGAAAAACCTTTAGCGCTTAATTTATCGTGTTGTTCTGTAAAAGCGATATCTGATAAATACGAATTATAGAATACTAAACTCCCCCAAAAACCAACCAATCCAAAATAAAAACAACACATACCAAAAATTATGTTTTCTTTGGTAAACCAATATAATCCTATACAAGAGATTGCACCCAAATAACAAAAAAACTGCATAAATCGTTTTTTATTACCTAAATAATCTGCAATTCCTGATAAAATAGGAGATAAAACGGCAACTGTTAAAAAAGCAAAAGCGGTAATGAAGAAAACCAGTGAAGTAGCTTTAATTGATGTACCAACCAATTCAATATTTGGGTTTTCTTTCGTGAATAAAAATCCAAAATATAATGGAAAAATTGATGAAGATATAACTAATGAATATACAGAATTTGCCCAATCATAAAATGCCCAAGCGTTTAATAATTTGCTATTTCCTTTTTGTAGTTGTTGCATCGTTTATAAAATAAAAATCCCGATAAATATCGGGACTAATGTAAGATAATATTTTTATTATTTAAAAGTAACACCAAATTTAGCAGCTTCTGCTTTTGCTTGAGGTAGTAATGCGGTTAATTCATTTATTCTTGTTTGGTTGCTAGGGTGGGTACTTAAAAATACTGGAGGTGCTTTTCCTTCAGATTGTGCCGACATTCTTTCCCACACTTTAACTGCATTAATAGGGTCGTATCCGGCAATAGCCATTAGTGTTAATCCAATCATGTCGGCTTCGCTTTCATGTGCTCTGCTAAACGGCAACATACCACCTACAGTTGAGGCAGCACCATAAGCCTGCATGGCTTCATTTTGATATTTTGGCGCATATTTTTCAGCAGCTAATGCGGCTCCAACGGCTCCAACTTGTTGTAGCAAACCGGCACTCATACGTTGTTGCCCGTGATTGGCTAATGCATGTGCGACTTCATGCCCCATAACGGCTGCTATTCCAGCATCGTCTTTACAAATGGGTAAAATTCCGGTATAAAAAACAATTTTACCACCAGGCATACACCAAGCATTTACTTCTTTGCTATCTACTAAATTATATTCCCATTTGTAATCGTTTAAATAATCTGATTTTCCGTTAGCAGTTAAATAGCGTTCTGAAGCAGTTTTTATTTTCATACCAATTGTTTCGATACGTTTGGCATCAGAAGTTCCTTTAACTACTTTGTTTTCAGATAAAAATTGATCGTATTGTTGAAAAGCGGATGGAAAAATTTGACTATTTGGAACAAATGCCATTGTGCTTTTTCCTGTAAACGGGTTTTTTGCGCAAGAAGCCACAAGAATTCCTGTTACTATAAGTGATTTTAGAAGTATTTTCATGATGTGAAATTTGGTCAAACAAAGTTATTCAATTTTTTGTTTAATTCAAAAATCATACCATACTATAATTGATTACTTTTGCATAAAAAAAAAACAGATGCCGAATAAAAAATCTTCAACCACAACTCAAGTTCCTAAATTTATAGTGTTAATTGGGCGGTTTTTATATCGAATTTCTCCTAATTTGGCTGAGAAATTTGCTCGAAAATTATTTATCACGCCAATAAAACATAAAATTCCTAAAAGAGAGTTTCAAATGGAAGCTACTTCGCAACAAACCAAATTATTTATTCCGTCAATAAATAAAGAAATTGTGGTGTATGCTTATGGAAATTCGAGTAAAAAAATACTTTTGGTTCACGGATGGTCGGGAAGAGGTACTCAATTGGTAAAAATTGCCGATGCCTTCATAGAAAACGAGTATTCTATAATTAGTTTTGATGCACCTGCACATGGAAAATCGGGTACAAAAACCACGTTAATGCTCGAGTTTATTGAATCGATTTTAGAGGTTGAAAAACACTATGGTCCTTTTGAATTTGCTGTTGGGCATTCTTTAGGTGGCATGTCTATTTTAAATGCTGTAAAAAAAGGATTGCAAGTAAAAAAAGCGGTAATAATTGGTAGTGGAAATAGCGTCATTAATATTGTGAATACTTTTATTGAAAAAATTGGTTTACCAAATAATGTGGCTGTTTTAATGAAAAATAATTTTGAGAAAAAATACCATTTTGAAATGGAAAGTTTTTCGGCGTATGTAGCAGCTAAAGAGGTTGAAATTCCAGTTTTAGTTATTCATGATACTGATGACGAAGATATACCGGTTTCAGAAGCATATCATTTGGCAGAAAACCTTACTAATAAAGAAATTTTAATAACCAATAATTTAGGACATAGAAAAATATTGGGCGATACAAAAGTAATTCACAAAATTGTTGAATTCTTATTGATAAAAAAATAAAATCACATTAGTATAAACAGATTATTAAATTTATTTTTGCAAAAAACTTTTTACAATGACACAACAAATTTCTAATTTAGAACAATTTACACAACAAGTTCGAAGAGATATTCTTAGAATGGTTCATGCAGTTAATTCAGGTCACCCAGGTGGTTCTTTGGGCTGTGCAGAGTTCTTAGTAACCCTGTATCAACACATAATGAAAAGAAATGAAGGTTTTGATATGAATGGTCTTAATGAAGACATTTTCTTTTTATCAAACGGACATATTTCTCCCGTATTTTACAGTGTTTTAGCACGAAGCGGTTATTTTTCAGTATCTGAATTGGCAACTTTCCGAAAATTAAATACTCGCTTACAAGGACATCCAACAACGCATGAAGGTTTAGAAGGTATAAGAATGGCTTCAGGATCTTTAGGACAAGGTTTGTCAGTTGCAATTGGAGCTGCTCAAGCAAAAAAACTTAATAAAGACACAAATTTAGTCTATGTTTTAACTGGAGATGGTGAATTACAAGAAGGTCAAAATTGGGAAGCGATTATGTATGCGTCTGCAAAAAATGTAGACAACTTAATTGCAACTGTGGATTTAAATGGGCAACAAATTGATGGTTCTACTACTGATGTATTAAACATGGGTAATGTAAAAGCGAAATTTGAAGCATTTGATTGGGATGTGTTAGAAATTACTGAAGGAAATAATATTGAAGCCATAATAAACGGAATGGCAGATGCAAAATCTCGTACAGGAAAAGGAAAACCGGTTTGTGTGTTATTACATACAGAAATGGGTAATGGAGTAGATTTTATGATGCATACTCATGCTTGGCATGGTAAAGCACCAAGTAATGAGCAATTAGAAAATGCTTTAAACCAAAATCCAGCCACTTTAGGAGATTATTAATAATGCTTTGTGCTTAATGCCTTTGCTTATAGCTAAAAAATATGAAAAAATACGAAAACACAGGAAGTAAGGATACGCGTTCAGGATTTGGAGCAGGAATGACCGAATTAGGACAAAAAAATGAAAATGTTGTAGCACTTTGTGCCGATTTAATTGGTTCGTTGAAGTTTGATGATTTTAAGAAAAATCATCCAGAACGTTTTTTCCAAATCGGAATTGCGGAAGCCAATATGATTGGAATTGCTGCAGGTTTAACAATAGGTGGAAAAATTCCTTTTACAGGAACTTTCGCTAACTTTTCTACAGGAAGAGTATATGACCAAATTCGTCAATCTGTAGCTTATTCTGATAAAAATGTTAAAATTTGTGCTTCACACGCGGGTTTAACTTTAGGTGAAGATGGTGCCACGCATCAAATTTTAGAAGATATAGGTTTAATGAAAATGTTACCTGGAATGACAGTAATCAATACATGCGATTATAACCAAACAAAAGCAGCTACTTTGGCATTAGCAGATCATCATGGACCTGCTTATTTACGTTTTGGACGTCCTGTTGTACCGAATTTTATGCCTGCAGATGAACCTTTCGTAATTGGTAAAGCTATTTTATTAAATGAAGGAAATGACGTAACAATAATTGCAACTGGACATTTGGTTTGGGAAGCATTATTAGCAGCTGAAGAATTAGAAAAACAAGGTATTTCTGCTGAAGTTATTAATATTCATACTATAAAACCTTTAGATGAAGAAGCAATTTTAAAATCAGTTGCCAAAACGGGTTGTGTAGTTACTGCTGAAGAGCACAATATTTTAGGTGGTTTAGGTGAAAGTGTTGCCAGAACGTTAAGTTTGAATACACCAACTCCACAAGAATTTGTAGCTACTAATGATACTTTTGGAGAAAGTGGAACACCAGAGCAATTAATGGAAAAATACGGATTAAATAGTACTGCTATTATTGAGAAATCATTAAAAGTAATAGCAAGAAAATAGTATAATTTTATAATTAATAAAAATCCCGTTTCGATTAATTTCAAAACGGGATTTTTTTTGTTGATTATAAAATTTCTTCTACATGTTTTTTAATACTACTTGCTATTTTTGATGTTGGTAAATCATTTTCATCTCCGCCAAAAGGATCTTCAATTTCTTCGGCAATTAATTCTAAACTTGCCAACACATAAAAAATAAAAACTACAACAGGAATAATATAATATCCTAAGATAAAAACATATCCAAAAGGTAATGTCATCACATAAAAGAAAATAAATTTTTTAATAAATGCGCTATACGAATAGGGTATCGGTGTGTTTTTTATTCGTTCACAAGCACCACAAACATCTGTAAAAGATTGTATTTCTGAATTTATTATAATTAATTGATTTCCAGATATTTTATTAGATTTATATAAATCATTAATTTTACTGTAAATCATCTTAGCAACTTGGTTGGGTTTGTGCTTGTTTTGGTCTACTTCGAGGTCTGATCCTTCAAATAAAACCTTGCCTACTTCTTCATTACTTAAATGTTTTGCTAAGATAGATGCGTAACCTGGAATTACTTTTTTGAAATAATTTTTATCCGATTCACTTTCCAAAATAGCAGCTAACTTAATGGCTAAATTTCTGGAATTATTAACTAAACTTCCCCATAATTTTCTTCCTTCCCACCATCTATCGTAAGCAGTATTAGTTCGGTAAGCTAAAAGTAATGACAACACAAATCCGACTGTTGTATGTAATATAGAAATATTCTTTACGTGACTGTTTTCTTTTAATTTGAAATAATGGATTTCAAAATAACAAATGGCACCAGAATACGCACCAATCAATATCATCATTGGAATTAATTGACGAAAGGTATCCGATTTATGAAATCGAAAAATAAAAGTAATCCAGTCTTTTGGGTTGTATTGTACCATGGTTTTATGTTTAAATAAAATTATTTAATCTATTATCTATTTTCCATTATGAAATGTAATTCCAAATGCTCTTTTTCTTACTGATTTCCATAAATACAGCCTTTAATTTTTCGTGTTGAGGTAAATCCATGCCTGGGTCTTCTTTAAGAAGTTTTACAGCAATATGTCTCGCTACTTGTAAAATATCACGGTCTTTTACTAAATCTGCAATTTGAAGGTTTAATACACCGCTTTGTTGTTTTCCCATAATATCTCCGGGACCACGAAGTTTTAAATCGACTTCTGCAATTTCAAATCCGTCATTGGTTCGCACCATAGTTTCCATTCGGGTTTTACTGTCTTCGGATAATTTGTAATCTGTCATTAAAATACAATAACTTTGTTCGGCACCACGTCCAACACGCCCACGTAACTGATGCAATTGCGATAAGCCAAAACGTTCCGCGCTTTCAATTACCATCACGGAAGCGTTGGGTATATTAACTCCAACCTCAATAACCGTTGTTGCTACCATAATATTAGTTTTTCCTTCGGCAAAGCGTTTCATTTCTTCATCTTTGTCGGCAGGTTTCATTTTTCCGTGTAAAATTGAAATAGAATACTGTGGCAAAGGAAAATCACGAGAAATACTTTCATATCCGTCCATCAAATCCTTATAATCCATTTTTTCCGATTCCTGAATTAACGGATAAACAATATAAATTTGTCGGCCTTTGGCGATTTCATCTTTTATAAATTTCCAAACAACCAATCGTTTACTGTCAAATCGATGTACGGTTTGAATTGGCTTTCTGCCTGGAGGTAATTCATCTATTACAGAAATATCTAAATCGCCATATAAACTCATCGCTAAAGTACGCGGAATAGGAGTGGCTGTCATGACTAAAACATGAGGTGGAATTTCCGATTTCCTCCAAAGTTTACTTCGTTGTTCTACACCAAAACGATGTTGTTCATCAATTACGGCTAAACCTAAATTTTTAAATTGTACTTTATCTTCTAACAAAGCGTGTGTTCCGATTATAATATCTAATGTGCCGTTTTCTAATTCTTCGTGAATAATTCTTCGTTGTGCAATTTTCGTAGAACCTGTTAAAATTCGGATATTGATGTTCAAATCTTTGGCTAATTCGGTAATCCCATTAAAATGCTGATTGGCTAAAATTTCTGTAGGCGCCATCAAACAACTTTGAAAACCGTTATCTTTCGCAATTAGCATACACATTAATGCCACAATGGTTTTACCTGAGCCAACATCACCTTGTAGTAAACGATTCATTTGTGCATGACTTCCTAAATCGTTTCGTATTTCTTTCAATACTCGTTTTTGAGCATTGGTTAGTTCAAAAGGTAAATGATTGTTATAAAAATTATTAAAATTTTCCCCAATAATTTCAAATGGAAACCCTTTTATTTTATGTTTTCGAATTAAATTTTTAGTGATTAATTGCAGTTGAATGAAAAACAACTCTTCAAATTTTAATCGAAATTGCGCTTTGGCTAAAAGTTCTTGATTTTTTGGAAAATGTATATTTAGTAAGGCTTCTTTTTTTGGAATAAGTTTTAATTCTTCTATGATGGAATCGGATAATGTTTCTGAAAACAATTGATGGGTTTCAGAAAACAATTGCATCATCATTTTATTGATAACTTTATTCGTAATGCCTTTGTTGTTTAGTTTTTCAGTGCTTGGATATACAGGTTGCATCGCACTTCGTAATGTGGTTTTGTGTTCTTCCAATAATTCCATTTCTGGATGTGCCATATTGAAAACCGATCCAAATTGCGTGATTTTCCCAAAAATAACATAAACGGTATTGAGTTTTAAGCTTTCCTTAACCCATTTTTGACCTTGAAACCATACCAATTCCATTTGTCCTGTATCATCTAAAAAAGTGGCAACTAATCTTGATTTTCCTTTTCCTTGGTCGATGGTTTTAACATGAACCACTTTTCCAACAATTTGAACTTCTGAATTACTATTTATAAGCTGGTTGATTTTAAAATAGCGTGTTCTATCGATATATCGATTAGGGTATAAATTGATTAAATCGACATATTTATGAATATTCATTTCTTTGCGAAGTAATTCGCCACGCTGAGGTCCAACGCCTTTTAAATATTCTATGGGAGTATCGAGTAGATTCAAAGTATAATTCTATTTTTGTAATTCAAGTTAAATTTTGAACACAAATAAAGAAATTGTATAAATTATTAAAATTTCTCTAATCTGCGTTAAGACACACATGAAAAGCGAAGATAGACATAAATTCTATATTTTGAAATTATTATTTCTTTATAAATTTATAAGTAGTATTGCCACTTTCAGAAATTAGTTTAACTAAATAAATTCCGTTTTGATAATTAGAAACATCAATATTCGTTTCATTCTTTCCTAAAATACAAGAATGTAGCTTTTGCCCTAATATTGAATATATTTCAGCTGTTGGGTTTGTGTTTTCAAGGTTTAAAACGGTTAATTTATCAGAAACAGGATTTGGAAATAATTTAATTCTTTCAGGATTTTGAAAATTAGTTGATGCTAATACGGCTTCTTGATACACTCTAACATAATCTACTTCCATAGTAGATTGAACAAAATTAGTAGAAACACTAGGTTCTATAGCAACATTTAATAAAATATACTGTTCCGAATCAAAAGGCCATGTATATTGGTTTTTTATTGATGGATTATACGTTAAGTGATTAACACCATCTACACTAAAAGTAATACTTTGTGCATTCCACTCCATGGCATAAATGTGAAAATTATTTGAAACTCCTGCCTTGTATTGAGAATTAGTAATATATTGTCCAACGTTTAAATTTCCATTTATAGGATGATGAACCGCGCTTGAAATTACGTTTTGATTGGTTCCCCAATGTTCCATTATGTCTATTTCACCACAAGCTGGCCAGTTGGTAGTTCCATATGTTGAAGTCCAATATCCGCCCGGTTCAATAATGTTTTTACCTAACATCCATATTGCAGGCCAAGTTCCAGCTCCAGTTGGTAATTTTGCACGAACTTCAACTCGTCCATATTTAAATGCAAATTTCGAGTTCAATCTGGCTGAAGTAAATTGCTTTGTTTGATTTTGTTGCGTTAAGACTTCTTTTTTAGCTGTAATAGATAACATTCCGTTTGAACAATAAGAATTGGTCTGACTGTTAGTATAATGCTGTAATTCGCCATTATACCAACTTGTTCCATTAGGTAATTGTGTTTGATGAAACCAATTTAAATTATTTACAACACCATTGGTATTAAATTCATCGCTCCAAACTAAATTAGTGCACGTTGAAACGGCTCCAGAATATAAGAAATCATCAATATATGCCATCACGTTGGAATTGTTATTTTCTCCATTTATTTGGATCAATACACGACTAAAATCCCATCTATTCAATGGGTTTTGAGAGTTGGGGTCTAAATTAATAAAAGCATCAGTAGCGAAATTAAACGTAATGGTTTGCCATTGATTTAAAACGATAGGTTTAATAATTTCACATTGTGTAGACCAAGGTGTAGCTGAAGTGCCATTTTGAAGTTTTAATGAAATTTGATTGTTTTGATTTCCTGTAATACCACTAGAAGGAACATATATTTTTAATGAAAATTCACTACTTGTTAATAAATTAAAATTAAATCCAGCATCAAACCGAACGTTTGCGTATTGCCCACCATTGTCTGAATACTTCAGAACCTTTGATGATGTATTTATTCCTGTAGGAAAAGGATTGGTAAAATTTGTATCTATCAAACAATCATCTCCAATCCATGAAGTAATAGTGCTGTTTCCTTCAAAATTGTCTTGTGAGATTTGTGCTTGAGAAAATAAACTAACCTGAGAAAACAATAATAATACTGTAAGTATGTTACGCATAATATCTTTTTTTCAAAAATAGTGTTTAATTTAGCACAAAGTAAAATGATAACCTATACTAAAACTATACAATAATAAAATTTTCGTGTACTTAATTCGGTTTTGTTAATCAGTATCTTTGTTGTAAATAAAATTATAATGCGCTATATATTTATACTATTTTCAATTTTTTCCTTTTCGCAACAAATAAAATATGTTGATTTTTTGACGTGTACTGCTTCTTTATATCCAAATTTTGAAGAAAAAGCTATTTCTGGGAATGTTACTTATGAATTTAAGGTAAAGCAGATTTTAGATACTATTAAAATCGATGCAAAAAATATCGAGTTTTCTGATGTTATGATTAATGGTAAATTGGTGAAATTTAAAAATTCAGGTAAAACATTGGATTTATTTGAAGGTTTTTCAAAAGGTAAAAACAAACTAACGTTTCAATACAATGCCATACCGAAACAAACGCTTTATTTCATTGGACAAGATGAAAATAGGCAAATATGGACACAAGGTCAAGGCAAATATACAAGCCATTGGTTGCCGAGTTTTGATGATGTAAATGAGAAAGTAATTTTCGGGATAACTATTAACTATTATGTTGATATGGATAAATTTGAATTTAATCCTATCGCATTATCTAATGGTAAATTAAATTTTGAGAAAAAAACTATAAGTTGGAGTAGAGGCGTTAACGATATTACAAGAAATTATCAAATGCAAAAACCTATATCGTCTTATTTGGTAATGTTGGCGTTTGGAAAATTTGGGATGCAAGAAGTCAAAAGTAAATCAGGAACGCCTTTAGAATTCTATATAGATAAAAATGATTATTCAAAATTAGAACCTACCTTTCGCTATTCTAAACAAATTTTCGATTATTTAGAACAAGAAATTGGTATTAAATACCCTTGGAAAATTTATCGTCAAATACCAGTTAGAGATTTTTTATATGCCGGAATGGAAAATACAACATCCACCATTTTTTCTCAAGATTTTGTAGTGGATTCAATTGGTTTTAATGATAGGAATTACATAAATGTGAACGCCCACGAATTGGCACATCAGTGGTTTGGCGATTTAATAACAGCGCAATCAGGAAAACATCATTGGCTTCAAGAAGGTTTTGCTACTTATTATGCGCTTTTAGTTGATAGAGAAATTTTTGGCGACGATTATTTTTATAACGAGTTATACGATTATGCTTTGCAATTGAGAAATGCAGCCAAAACAGATACCATTCCTGTAATGAATGAAAATGCAAGTTCGCTAACATTTTACAAAAAAGGCGCTTGGGCGCTGCATACGTTACGCGAAGATATCGGTACGAAAAATTTTCAAAAGGCAGTAAAAATATATTTGAAAAAATACCAATACAAAAATGTAAATACTGATGAATTTTTAGCTGAAATAAAAAAGGTTGCTAAAGATTTTGATGTTGAAAAATTCAAGAATAAATGGTTAGAAACATCAGGTTTTGATATGGTTTTAGCTGAAAAATATCTTTTAAAAAACAAATCGGTTGCCACCTATATCCAACTAACAAAAGAGAAAAAAGATATTGAAAACTATAAAGCAATTTTACAATCGGATACGTATTTTCCTATAAAACAATATGTTTTCTACAAATTAGGCAATGCTGCTTTTAATGATAAAAAGGAATTGTTAGAAATTGGTATGAAACAAAATGTATATGTTCGCCAAGCCATTGCAGAAACAGTGAGTGAAATACCAGTTGAATTTAAAACGCAATACGAGACATTTTTAAACGATGATTCTTATAAAACAAAAGAAATTGCCTTGATAAATTTATGTAATTCTTTTCCAAATCAAACAAATGAATATTTAGAAAAACTAAAAAACTTGCAAGGCAATAATGATAAAAGTTTGCGTATTACTTGGTTGAAAATCGCATTAAATTTAAATCAAAATAAATTTCATAAAGATTTGTATTTCAATGAATTATTAAATTATAGTTCAAGTAATAATGAAAGCTCAGTCAGGCAAAATGCTTTGGAAGTTTTATTGGAATTATATTCTGAAAATGAACAAGTAATTCAAGCTTTGTTTCAAGCAACTACGCATCACAAATGGCAATTTACAAAATTTGCAAGAGAGAAAATCCGAAATTTGTTAAAACAACCAGATTTTAGAAATCAAGTAGAAAATTTAGTTAAAACTGCGGATGAAAAAACTGCTAATTTATATTTGAAATTTTTAAAAGAGTAACGTGTTTAAATCTGACAGGTTTCAAAAACCTGACATAATTTTTAAAATACGCGTTTCAATTCTTCTTTAATAAAGCTAATAGCTACAGCACTTGCGCTTTCTGTTTGTGTAAGTTCTTGAAGTAGTTTCGTTCTTAGCTCTTCCCCTGAAACAACTTCGCCTTCAATAGAAAATCTTCTGATTTGAGTAATAATACTGTTTTTAGCTTTTAAAATAATTTCCCAACTTTCATGCGTGAAATATATTTGTTGCGCAATATTGTGTTCGTATTCAGTTTGAATGGTATGTATTAAAAGCGTAGCGTAATTCTGCGCATCTAAGCTGTTCGGTTCTACACGCATCATTAAATTAATTGGATTGATGCGCTCTAAAAACAATACAATTCGCTCATAAGCTTGCAATCTAATCGGTAAGCCTAAACGCTGATTTTCTCTAAGTAATTCGAATTTTCGTTTGTTTTCTTCGTTTTTAAAAAATTTATGTAATAAACCAAATGCAACTCCTCCAGTAATAATTGCTGGTAATGTATATGTGGCAATTTCTAATAACTTTACTTCAATATTCATCGATTGTTTTTTTACAAATCTAAAATATTTTTTTAAATAAAATAAATCCATTTATAATTTCTTATATTTGTTAGTATATCAGCGAGTTAATATGAAAAAAATGTTTTTTTTTGGTTTAATTCTTTTTTCTGTTTTGTCGTTTTCTCAGGCAAAAGAGATGATATTGGTATTTAAAGATAAAACATCAGGCGCTTTAATTGAAAATGTCGTTGTTGCGATTTTAAGAACAGATGAAAATTTTCAAAGCAATAAGGAAGGAGTGGTGAAATTTAATTTAAATAAGCCATCAAGAATAAATATTAAGCATAACGAATATAAAGAAATAAGTATCAGTTCGGTTACTATAAAAGAGTTGGAAACCGTTATTTTTTTAGAGAATATTTCACAAGACATTGAAGATGTTGTAATTACTAATCGTCAATCTTTTAATATACTTAAAACATTGATTAATAAATCAATGAAGCAACTTACTGCACCTATTAATTTAAAGATATATTCACGAGAATTTTTTAAATACAATAACGAATACACCTCTTATTCTGATGGTTTGGTTAATTTTTGTTTGAAGGAAAAACCTGATAAATTTGCCGCTGATATTTTAGTAGAACAAAACAGAACCTATAATTTAATAAATAACGAAAAAATCATTAAAAAGACATTAAGTTATAATATGTACGACATCATTCAGAATTATTATGATTTTAAATATATTGCCAATTTAGCCGAATCAAAAGCTAAAAAGAAGTTCGATTTCGAAATAAAAACGGTGAAAGGAAAAGCGGATTTTTATCAAATGCTAATTGTTCCAAAGCCAGAAATAGAGGAGTTCTTACCAACAGTAACGGTAATTTATGATTATAGAAAGAACATTATCTTAGAATTAGAATATTTTGTAGAACCCAGTCGATTTGAATATTCAGATGTTTCTAACTTAAAAGTTGTAAAAGGAAAAGTATTCAATTCCATTTTTAAAGCCTTATATATTTTAGATGGTGACGATTATTTTTTAGCCAGTACAAAAGAAGAAATAGGCTTGATGGTAAAAGATAAAAAGGATGTGGAAAATAAGGTTGAAATAGCCAATTATTTAATCACCACACAGCACAGTAGGAAATTTGTACCTTATGAAAAAGAAGATGTTTTTAAAGAAAAATCTTTAATTAATAAGAAAAATGCTATAATTACTGAATATTGGGAAACCAATTCCGGTTTGTTATTAACTTCAGAAGAAAAAAAAATTGTTGATAATTTACAGTTAAAAGACAATTAAAAACAGGTAAAATCCCTTCATAATCTGTATTTTTGCTTTCCTAATTATCCTATTTTAGCCATGCAACAATACATAAATCAATTAAATGAGGCACAACGTGCGCCAGTTTTGCAAAAAGACGGTGCTATGATTGTTATTGCTGGTGCTGGTTCAGGTAAAACACGTGTGCTTACCGTTCGAATTGCTAACTTGATGCATCAAGGTATAGACGCTTTTAATATTTTAGCCTTAACATTTACCAATAAAGCAGCACGTGAAATGAAAAAACGAATTGCTGAAATTGTAGGTAACAATGAAGCTAAAAACCTTTGGATGGGTACATTTCACTCTGTTTTTGCTAAAATTTTACGAAGTGAAGCTGAAAAATTAGGTTATCCTTTCAATTTTACCATTTACGATTCTCAAGATTCTTTACGTTGTTTGGGTGGTATTATTAAGGAAATGCAATTGGATAAAGATGTGTACAAACCCAAACAAATTTTAGGAAGAATTTCGCAATATAAAAACTCGTTAATTACAGTACGTGCCTATTTCAATAATCCCGAATTACAAGAAGCCGATGCGATGAGTAAAAAACCTCGAATGGGAGAAATTTACAATAATTATGTAGAACGTTGTTTCAAGTCGGGTGCGATGGATTTTGACGATTTGTTATTGAAAACCAACGAGTTATTAAATCGTTTTCCCGATGTTTTAGCGAAATACCAAGATAGATTTAGATATATTTTAGTTGATGAGTACCAAGATACCAATCATTCTCAATATCTAATTGTAAAAGCACTTTCAGATAGATTCCAGAATATTTGTGTGGTGGGAGATGATGCGCAAAGTATTTATGCTTTCCGTGGGGCGAATATCAATAACATTTTAAACTTTCAAAAAGATTACGATGGCGTAAAGATGTATCGATTGGAACAAAATTATCGTTCATCTAAAAATATTGTAGAAGCGGCAAATAATGTTATCGATAAGAATAAAACTAAGTTGGATAAAATTGTTTGGACAGCCAATGATGACGGGCCTAAAATTAAAGTACATAGAAGTGTTACAGATGGTGAAGAAGGGCGTTTTGTAGCTGGAACTATTTTCGAACAAAAAATGCAAAATCAATTACCGAATTCGCATTTTGCTATTTTATATCGTACCAATGCACAATCTCGTGCTATGGAAGATGCGTTGCGAAAAAGAGATATTCCGTACCGAATTTATGGCGGATTATCGTTTTATCAACGTAAAGAAATTAAAGATGTATTGTCTTATTTACGATTGGTAATCAATCCGAAAGACGAAGAAGCGTTAGTTCGAGTAATAAATTATCCAGCAAGAGGAATTGGCGATACTACTGTAGAAAAACTTACGGTAGCTGCCAATCATTATAAACGTTCCATTTTTGAAGTGATGGAGCATATTGATAAAATCGATTTAAAATTAAACTCAGGTACGAAAACCAAGTTGCAAGATTTTGTTACGATGATAAAAAGTTTTCAAGTCATCAATGAACAACAAGATGCCTTCACGTTAACAGATCACGTAACAAAGAAAACAGGTTTAGTACAAGAATTAAAAAAAGATGGCACACCTGAAGGAATTGCCAGAATCGAAAATATAGAAGAATTATTAAACGGTATTAAAGATTTTACCGAAGGTCAGAAAGAAATTGATGGTGCTCGTGGTGCTTTGGCAGAATTTATGGAAGATGTGGCGTTGGCGACAGATTTAGATAAAGACACAGGCGATGATGATAGAGTGGCATTAATGACGATTCACTTAGCGAAAGGATTAGAATTTCCACACGTTTTTGTGGTAGGAATGGAAGAAGATTTGTTTCCAAGTGCGATGAGTATGAATACAAGAAGCGAATTGGAAGAAGAAAGACGCTTGTTTTATGTAGCCTTAACTCGTGCCGAACACCAAGCGTATTTAACGTATGCGCAATCGCGTTACCGTTGGGGAAAATTGGTAGATAGCGAGCCTTCACGATTTATCGAAGAAATTAATGACGAATATTTGGAATATATGAATCCGATAGATTCGGGTTACCGATACAAACCAACTATGGATATTGATATTTTTGGCGATGTAGATAAATCTAAATTGCGATTGGCTAAACCAACTGCAGGAACGCCACCAGAATATATTACCAAAAACGAACCTGTTTCGTCTATTAATATTAGAAGATTAAAACCTTTAAATAGTGGAGCAAGTGCGTCTAAAAACAATGTTACAGATTCAAATTTAGCTGTTGGAAACATTGTGATGCACGAACGTTTCGGAAAAGGTGAAATTGTAGGTTTAGAAGGCGTAGGAGCAGACAAAAAAGCGGAAATACGTTTCGATGTTGGTGGCTTGAAGAAGTTGTTGTTGCGATTTGCAAAGTTAAATGTGATTGGGTAACGCTTAAAGCAAGAAGCTTTCAGAATATAGCAAAAAAAATATGGCAGAATTTCTAAAAATATACGAAGACAAACCAAGTGAAACGGCTATTAAAAAAGTAGTGGAAGTTTTAAAAAACGGCGGATTGGTCATTTACCCAACCGATACCGTTTATGGTTTAGGTTGTGACATTACCAATTCTCGTGCGTTGGAAAAATTAGCGAAAATTAAAGGTGTGAAGTTAGAAAAAGCTAATTTTTCTTTTGTTTGTAGTAGTTTGAGCAATATTTCAGATTACGTAAAGCAAATTGACACACCTACTTTTAAAATTTTAAAACGAGCGTTGCCCGGCGCTTATACGTTTATTTTACCTGGAAATAACGATTTGCCGAAAGACTTCCGTAAGAAAAAAACAGTTGGAATTCGAGTTCCTGATAATAATATTGCCATTCAAATTGTGGAAATGTTAGGAAATCCAATAGTTTCAACATCCATTCACGATGAAGATGAGGTAATTGAATATTCCACCGATCCGGAATTAATTTTTGAGAAATGGCAAAACCAAGTCGATTTAGTTATTGATGGCGGTTACGGAGAAAACATAGCGTCAACCATTATCGATTTAACGGGTCACGAACCAATTATTGTGAGAGAAGGAAAAGGTGATGTAAATGTAATATAAATTACAAACTCCAAAATTCCAAATTCCAAATTCAAATTCCAAAATTCATAATTTAAATCGTAAATCCCAAATCGTAAATCGTAAATTACTTAGGGCTTACAATTTCCACATCACTAAATGCAATTGCACCTCGAACCACACCTTGAATGGTTGTTTTTAGCGCATCAATAATATGAATCTTTAATTCGTTTTTAGAGAAAATTAAACTCACTTCTCTAGATGGTTTTGGGTTAACAAACTGCTTTAGTTTAGTTTTGTTTTTCTCGTTTAAATCTAATGTATGTAAATAGGGAAGTAGGGTAGTCCCTAAACCTTCATCGGATAATTTAATTAAAGTTTCAAAACTGCCGCTTTCTAATTGAAAATGATTCTCACCAATAAAATTATTGTTTTTACATAGATTCAAAACACTGTTTCTAAAACAATGTCCGTCTTGTAATAACAATATTTTCTCTACATCTAAATCAGCAACTTCAATTTCTTTTTTTGCTTTATTAAGACTGTTTTCTGGTATATAGGCTACAAAAGGTTCGTAATATAGAACGATTTCCTTAAGTTTCTCTTCATCTAAAGGTGTAGCAGCAATAGCACAATCTAAATGCCCATTTTTAAGTTTTGTAATAATATCAGAAGTATTTAATTCTTCTACAATTAAGTTTACTTTAGGATACTTTTTTATGAATGTATTTAAAAACATAGGTAGTAATGTAGGCATAATCGTAGGTATCATACCAATACGAAAATCGCCACCAATAAATCCCTTTTGTTGGTCTACAATGTCTTTAATTCTATTTGCTTCGTTAACTATGTTTTTAGCTTGAGTTACAATTTTGCTTCCTACTTCTGTTAAACCAATTGGTTTTTTTGTTCTATCAAAAATTTGAATTTCTAATTCGTCTTCCAATTTTTGAATTTGCATACTTAATGTCGGCTGCGTAACAAAACATTTTTCGGCAGCTAATGTGAAGTTTTTGTTTTCAGCAACAGCTAAAACGTAATATAATTGGGTAATGGTCATAATATCAATATTTGTGATAAAAGTAAAAATTTCTATTGTAAAAAACTATTATTCAAGAAAAGATTATAAAAAAACTCTGAAAATAGTCCAGAGTTTATATAAATAGTAAATCTAAAATTCCAAATCGTAAATTATTAATATACTTCCGATTCTTTTAATTTTTCAGTATTAGCAACCAATTGTAATTCGTCAATAAATTTATGAATTTTACCTGACATTACTCCGTCCATATCAAAAACGTCAACACCAATTCTATGGTCAGTTACACGTCCTTGTGGGTAATTGTACGTTCTAATTTTAGCTGAACGGTCACCTGAACTAACTTGAGAAGTTCGCGTTTTCGCATCTTCTTCTTGTTTTTTTGCTAATTCTTGTTCGTACAAACGAGAACGTAATACAGTTAACGCTTTATCTTTATTTTTATGTTGCGATTTTTGATCCTGACATTGTGCGACTAATCCTGAGGGAATGTGTGTTAAACGTACTGCCGATTTAGTAGTATTTACAGATTGTCCTCCAGGTCCTGAAGAACAGAAAAAATCTACACGAACGTCATTCATGTCAATTTGCACATCAAATTCTTCTGCTTCTGGTAAAACCATAACAGTAGCTGCTGAAGTATGAACACGACCCTGCGTTTCTGTTTGAGGAACACGTTGTACGCGGTGTACACCAGCTTCGTATTTTAAAGCGCCATAAACATCTTCTCCAGTTACTTCAAAAATCACCTCCTTAAATCCACCTGACGTACCATCACTCATATCAACTACAGAACATTTCCAACCACGACCTTCACAGTATTTGGTGTACATACGGTATAAATCACCAGCAAAAATAGACGCTTCATCTCCACCAGTACCGGCACGAATTTCAACCATTACGTTTTTCGCATCTTCTGGGTCTTTAGGAATCAACATAAATTTGATTTCTTCTTCTAATAAAGGCAAACGTTCTTTGGCTTCTTCTAATTGCATTTTAGCCATTTCAACCATTTCGGCATCAGAGCCATCTGCAATTATTTCTTGTGCTTCTTTTATGTTAGCATCCAGAGTTATATATTCTTCACGTTTTTGAACTAACGCATTTAAACTTTTATATTCTTGGTTTAATTGTACATAACGTTTTTGATCGGCTATTACATCAGGTTGAATAATTAAATCTGATATTTCGTCGAAACGTTGTTTTACGTATTGCAATCTGTCTAACATGTCTTCTTATTTTGGATGGCAAAGTTACAAAAAAAAGTAATCTTTTATATGGTTTATTGCGATTTGTAGAAATATGTTTCTAAATTAAATTGTACTAAACTACTTTTCTACTGCCAACTATTTAATTTAATTTTTTGTTTTTGAAGTATTTATTTATAAAATGGTATTAAAAAAAAGA
Organism: Flavobacterium sp.; assembly: GCA_041303115.1. Classification (GTDB taxonomy): domain Bacteria; phylum Bacteroidota; class Bacteroidia; order Flavobacteriales; family Flavobacteriaceae; genus Flavobacterium. Next base: position 4,945 of record JBFYPW010000009.1, on the reverse strand, counting down.
TATTATTTGTTAAAAATAAATTTATGATTTATCTTTGAACAGAATTCACAAATAAAATTCCGGAAAACATGTTTGAATTTCAACAGTATTTAGGCTTTTTACTTTTCTTAACCATTTTAACTATAGGTTTTTGGTTAATGTTTTTTCTTGTAGGTTTTGTTCAATATTGGATTGGCGGATCTTTAATAGAATTATACAAAGAAAAGAAAGCGAAAAAATTAGCTGAACAAGAAAAGTAATTTTCTTAAGTTAATAAAAAATCCCGATTCGTACGAATCGGGATTTTTTTATTTTGTATCAGAATTCTCCTCCACCGCCTTCTTGTTGTTCAAGGCTCTTTGGTTTTATTTCTTTTTCAGTTTTCAATTTATTAAATCGGTAGGTAAACGAAACCGTAACTTGTCGAACTCTCCATTGCATTTCACTATATGAATTTACAGTTGGTAATTGTAAATCTTGAATTCTTTTTCTTGAATTAAAAACGTCACTCACATTAAGTGAAATGGTAGCTTTTTCTTTTAAAACATCTTTACTAAAAGCCAAATTCATACTTGCAATTCCTATTGTTTTTCCTTGTGCTGTTCTTTGTCCTGCATTATACGTTCCATTAGTTTGCCAATCAATTTTATATGGTAAATTAATTTTAGATGTTAATCTAGCAGTCCAAGTACTGGATTTGAAATTGAAATTTTGATTTACCAAAGTATTGTTAGAATTTATAAATTGATAATTTCCTTTCGTTTCATTGTAAAAATAATTTACGTTTGAATTTAATTTCCACCATTTTTTTACACTATAATTAAAGGTAACTTCCATTCCAATTCTATTGTCTTCACCTAAATTAAAAGGTGTATTCAAAATTACTGGAATTCCATTTATAAATTGTCCACTTTCTTTTCTAACAATTTGAAATGCATCTGTAGTGTGATTGTAATATGCAGAAGTGCTTAGTGTGATTTTATCCCATTTTTTTAAATAACCAATATCAAATGTGTCTGTAAAAGAAGGATTTAATTTTGGATCTCCAATAAATAAATTGGTATTACTTGTGTATGATGAAAACGGATTAATAAATCGATCTCTTGGACGACTAATTCTTTTACTGTAATTTAAGGAAATGTTTGAATCGTTATTTAATTCGTATGTTAAAAATAAACTTGGAAAAAAGTTGTTGTAATTTCTAGAGTTTAAATCGTTTGTCAATAATTGATTGATTTCTAAATTGGTATTTTCTAGTCGTAAACCTCCTAAAACCGATAACTTTTTAAAGAATTTAGTTCCTAATTGAGTATAAATAGCACTTACATTTTCAATGTACTCAAAATTATTAGTAAATCCAGCAATGTTGGTATACGGATCATTTTGATTTACGCGTTCCAAAACTTCATAATTACTTGTAGAATTTGTATAACTACCTCTGTAACCAGCTTCAAATTGGATGTCTTTGGTAATAGGTAAAACATAGTCAGCTTGAATTAAATTTCTACTTTGTCTACCAATTTTTGAGGTTTTTTCATCAGAAATAAATGTATTTGTTTCTAAAATACTTCCATAAATAGTTGAAAATTCATCTTCTTCATTTAAAGAAAACGAAGCGTCGATAGTTAATTTGTGTCCGTCTTTTTTAAATTTCTTTAAAAAGTTTGAGGTATATTCTATAGCTTCATTTCTATTAGTAGATTCGTTATCTCTAAAACGCGTAAATAAAAAGTTGGTTCTGTCTAATGTGTAATTTTTGTAAGTTACATCTTCAAAATTCTTTCCATTGTTATTTCTATAGTTTAAACTATTTGTCCAAGTTGCCGATTTGTCTTTGTTTAGAAATATTTCCATTCCAAAATTCCCATTGAATCCATCGCTAAATCTATTGGCTTTTCTACGTTCTTCAATATAGGTATTTGACCCAAAATTTTCTTGATTAATTTTGGTTGCACCTGGATTATTTCTATCATTATAAGCTAACGTTGCAAATAAATTATAAGTATCTGATTTTGAATTAATATTTGCAGAAATACCTTGATTTTTAGGATCTCCAGCGGTTACAATTACAGTTCCATTAACGCCTTTGTTTTTTCCTTTTTTAAGAATAATATTCAAAATTCCACCACCACCTTCAGCATCGTATCGCGCAGATGGATTGGTAATTACTTCTACTTTTTCAATAGCATCTGCAGGTAGCATTCGTAAGGCATCGGCAACATTTATAGCTGTTGAAGGCTTTCCATCAATTAAAACACGAACACTTTCATTACCACGCAAACTAATATTCCCTTCAACATCAACCGCTACACTTGGTATATTGTCTAAAACATCACTTACCGTTCCGCCTTTAACCATTAAATCTTGACCAACATTATATACCTTTTTGTCTAATTTAATGTCAACCGACGTTTTTTCACTTCGAATCACGACAGTCTCAATTTGGTTAGAATCAGATTCTAAGGCGATATTTCCCAAATTAGTATCTGAAGTAATAGTTTGGTTTACTTTTTCTTGAGTTTTAAATCCAGGAAATTCGTATTTAAAATTATACGTTCCGTTGTTTAATTCGATGCTAAAATTTCCATTTGCATCTGAAGTACCTCCAGTAATAATTTTTTTAGTATCTGATTTTGAAATCGTAATTACAGCAAATTCTATTGGTTTTGTAGTTTCTTTATCTATAATTTTACCAGTAATAATTACTTTTTTAAACGAAATTTGAGAAATGGCTGATGAACTAACAAATAAGAATGTTAGTAATAGCATTGATTTTTTTAACAACATATTATTTTTATATTTTACACTACAAATGTAGTCTTTATTATGATGAATTTTTATTAAATCTATGTTAAATGATTTTATAGTATTGATTTGATTAATTCTGTTGGTCTTGCAATAACAGCTTTAACACCATTAATTACTATCGGTCTTTCTATTAGTTTTGGAAATTGCAACATCGCTTCAATAATTTCTTTATCAGTTAAATTCTTGCCTTTGAAATTTTCAACCCAATCTTTTTCCTTAACTCTTATCAATTGAATTGGCTTGATTTTTAGTTTTTTTATAATAGTTTCTAACTCAGTATAAGTAAGCGTTTTTTCTAGATAATTTATGGTTTTAAAAGGTTTGTTAAGGTTTTCTAAGAAGCAAACACCTTCTCTGGATTTTGAACATCTTTTGTTGTGATATATAGTTAGCATAAATATTTTTTTTACAAAGGTAATAATTGTAATTTAGTGGACTTAAAAAATCGTAATATGTATATAGAACAATTGCAGAAAATTAAAATAAGTTTGTGGTCTTACGCAGTTATTCCTTGTTTGTTTTTAGCTTTAATGATTGTAAATTATATTTCATCAGAAGGTGTTGATACCAATGAAGTGATAAAAAAAACGATTGAAAAGTATGGAATAAATGGTACGTTTGTAATGCTTGTTGCGCCATTATCATTTATGTTGTTTATAGTTTTATTTTATAATAAATTCATTCAAAATAATTCATTACGCATATTAACTACGTCTCGTCCCAAAATCGATTGGTCAAGAGTTTTTTTCTCATTTGGACTTTGGGGAGGTATTACAATTTTAACAACCATTATAGGTTATTATGCCGCTCCAGAAGATTTTGTGATTCAATTTAATCCTGAAAAATTTGCTGTGTTTGTAGTATTGGCTGTAGTTTTAATTCCTTTTCAAGCTAGTTTTGAAGAATATTTATTTCGTGGACATATGCTTCAGGGATTAGGTTTAGCTACAAAAACTAGATGGGTGCCATTATTGGTTACGTCATTTTTATTTGGCATAATGCATATTGGCAACCCAGAAGTTGATAAACTAGGGATGATTATTATGTTTTATTATATTGGAACAGGTTTGTTTTTAGGAATTTTAACTTTAATGGATGAAGGTTTAGAATTAGCATTAGGATTTCACGCAGCTAATAATTTAATTGGTGCGTTGTTGGTTACTTCAGATTGGTCGGCATTTCAAACGCATTCTATTTTAAAAGATATTTCAGTTCCAAGTGCTAATTTTCAAATTTTCATACCGATATTAGTGTTTTTTCCAATTTTACTTTATATTTTTTCTAAAAAGTACAAATGGAGCAATTGGAAAGAAAAACTTTTTGGAAATATAAAACCAATTCAAGTATCAGAATAATGAATCAAATTATTCATCCCGATTTTAAATTAAACGGAAAAAGTTTTACTTATATAGAACTTTTATCTGAAGCATTATATTTAAAAGAAAACGGACAATTATTTGAAAAAGAAATTGGAAAATTCCTTATAGATTGGCTAAGTAATGAATCATTTGTTTTAGTCCAAACGTCTGGTTCTACAGGAATACCAAAGCAAATTGTTCTTCAAAAATCGGCAATGATAGCTTCGGCGAAAGCTACAGGTTTGTTTTTTAACTTACAACCAAAAAACACCGCTTTGTTATGTTTGTCAGCCAATTATATTGCAGGAAAAATGATGTTGGTGCGTGCAATTACTTTAGGATTGCATTTAGATACAATTGATCCAACAAGTGAACCATTATCTACAAAAAAATACAATTTTATTGCAATGGTTCCTTTGCAGGTACAAAAATCAATTTCAAAATTACATTTGGTTGATAACGTATTAATTGGCGGTACAAAAGTTAGTTATAGTTTGTCAGAAAGTATTCTGAAAACCAATTGCAATGCTTTTGAATCGTATGGAATGACAGAAACCATTTCGCATATTGCCATAAAGAAAATAGGAGCAAAGGCATTTACAGTTTTACCTAATGTAGTAATTTCTGTAGATAATAGAGATTGTTTGGTGATTGATGCATTAGAGCTTTCTAATGAAAAAATTATAACAAATGATATCGTAGAAATCGTAAATAAAACTCAATTTATTTTAAAAGGACGAATTGACAATGTAATTAATTCCGGAGGTATCAAAATTTTTCCTGAAGAAGTAGAAGAAATC
>JBFYPW010000008.1:0-31630 GCA_041303115.1 Flavobacterium sp. | reverse complement strand
ATTTTAATAACCGACCACAATGTGCAAGAAACGTTAGCCATTACAGACAAAACCTACTTAATGTTTGAAGGAGGCATATTAAAAGCTGGAAAACCAGAAGAATTAGTAGAAGACGAAATGGTTAGACGTGTATATTTAGGTCAGAATTTCGAATTAAGAAAAACAAAAATCGACTTCAATGCTCCGAAAGAAGTTGAGTTAGATAAGTAATTTTATCATAGCTTACCAATTCTATGAAAAATCCATCAAAAGAACAACTAGAAGCTTGGCGCAAAGACCCAAATAATTGGAAATGTGGCGTATTTTATTATAATCCAGAAGACGAAAGATTATTGCCTCCAAAAAGAGCAGCTTGGATGGGCTGGACCACTAACTTTGCTAATTCAAAATCTGTGGCGTTATTAATTGCCATTGTCTTTTTAATCCTTTTTTTAACTGCATTTTTACCAAAAAAATGGGTTATTTAATACACACTTTCTTTAAGTCTTCAACGTTTCCGTTGAAAACATTCACATCTACTAATTCATTAACGCCGTGAAGTTGCGCTTTTTCGGTAAATTGCCACATTAAATACTCATCTTCAATTTTTTCTTTCCAAGGATTGTAATTGGCTATCCAAAATTTATAATTTGGAAAATCTTCTTGTAAAAAATCTTCAAAATATTTTTCACCCGTATATATTATCGGTTTCACTCCGTACTGATTTTCTACAATTGTTAGCCAATTTTGTAAACCTTCTTTTAGTTTGCCCATTGATTGTCCTTTTGGCATTTTTTCGATATCTAAAATTGGCGGTAAATGTCCTTTTCGTAATTTGACATTCTTAATAAAATTAGTAGCTTGATCTGTCGAATTTTCATCTGGACGGTAATAATGATATGCGCCTTGAATATAAACAGTTGATGATAAATTTCTCCAATTTTTCTTGAAGTTTCTATCCACTTTTTTACTTCCGGCTGTAGCCCGAACCACTACAAACTTAATTTCAAATTGCTCCTCAATAGCTTCAAGATTTTCCCAATCAATAGTGCCTTGATACTGAGAAACATCTATACCAAAAATTTTACCTTCGTGATTGGCTACGATTTCATTTATGCGTTTATCTTCTAATTTTCTCTGATTTGCAGTTAATTCGGTGTTCTTAGTTTTAAATCCCAAATAATATAAAAACACCTCTTTTTTCTGATACACAAAAACAATCGTACATAATAACAAAAAAAGTCCAAGAATCCATTTGAAAGATTTCGGACTAATTAAAGTTTGTTTTTTTCTTATAGAAGTATATTTTCTTCTGGTTGCCATTATACTTTCTTACCCATCATATTATTTACCACCGATAAAATCACATATAATAAAATGATAATCGGAATCGCAATAAATTCTAACAAGACTATTAAAATCAAAGAAAGGATTAAAAATACGACTTGCATTTTATATTTTTCCCAACTGAAACTTTTTACTTTTAATGAAAATAAAGGAATTTCTGCATTTAATAAATATGAACTTAAAACGGTAACCCCTACTAAAACATAAGGATTACTTAAAAAATCAACCAACCATTCAAATTCTGAATGAAACTGAATCATTGGAATACTCATAATTAACAAAGCATTTGCTGGTGTTGGCAAACCAATAAACGAATCCGTTTGACGTGTATCTATATTAAATTTTGCCAATCTATAACAAGACGCTAAAGTGATTAAAAATCCTAAATACGGTACAACACCCATATAATACGTGTCTTCTGTTAAATTATATTGCGATTGATTTTCCTGAATATCACCAAGCATTTTATACATTACCAATCCTGGCACAACGCCACTGGTAACCATATCTGCTAAAGAATCTAATTGTAAGCCAATTGGACTTTGAACTTTCCAAATTCTGGCAAAAAAACCATCCCAATAATCAAAGAAAATTCCCAAACAAACCAATGAAAAAGCTTCATTATAATTACCGTTAAACGCGTGAATTAAAGCCAGTAAACCTGCTAATAAATTCAATAAAGTGATGGTATTTGGAATGTGTTTTTTGATACTCATTAAGTGATGTTTTTTTTATTATGAATTTTCTATAGCAAATGTAAACAATAAAATGAAAGAATTTGAGTTTATTAAATAAGAAATTATGATATTTGTTGTAAGATTTAAATGATTTGAAAAAAATAATAGTAACCCTCGTGCTTTTGACTTCTACGTCATTTTTTGCACAAACTATACGTAAATATTCCAATGAATTTTTAAACATTGGTGTAGATGCTGCTGCTTTAGGTATGAGTAATGCAGTAACCGCACAAACATCCGATGTGAATTCAGGATATTGGAATCCTGCTGGGATTTTACAATTGGAAGACAAACAAATTGCTTTAATGCACGCGAATTATTTTGCAAATATTGCTCAATATGATTACGCAGGTTTTGCTATGCCTATTGACGACCGAAGCGCTTGGGGAATTACTTTAATTCGTTTTGGTGTGGATGACATTTTGAATACCACTCAATTGATTGATAGTCAGGGAAATATTGATTACAACAGAATTTCTCTTTTTTCAACTGCCGATTATGGTGTAACGTTTTCTTATGCCCGAAAATTACCTGTACAAGGTTTTAATTATGGTGTAAATGCAAAAGTAATTCGAAGAATTATTGGCGATTTTGCCTCTTCTTGGGGTTTTGGGTTTGATGTAGGATTACAATTTCAAAATAAAAACGATTGGAAATTTGGTTTAATGTTACGAGACATCACTACAACATACAACACTTGGACCATCAACGAAAAAGAATATGAGAAAATAAAAAATGCGGTTCCTGAAGAAAATCAAGAATTACCTGAAACCAGTGAAATTACCTTACCAAAAGCCCAATTTGGATTGTCAAAAAAATTCGAATTTCATTATGATTATACCTTAACTACCGCAGCCAATTTGAATATGGAATTTGCACAAACAAATGACATCATTTCTAGCAGTATGGTAAGTATTAATCCTGCTGTTGGATTTGAATTTGGCTATATTGATTTGGCTTTTTTACGAGCTGGTGTAGGGAATTTTCAACAAATTACACAAATTGACAATACAAATAAAGTGAGTTTTCAACCTAACATTGGTTTAGGATTTAAATACAAAGGCATTCAAGTAGATTACGCCTTAACTGATTTAGGAAATCAAAGTGCGGCGCTATATTCTAATGTCTTTTCCGTAAAGGTAGATTTAGGAATTTTTAGAAGATAAATTTTTGAGAATATAGATATTAGACTTTTATTAGTCTTCAAAAAACATTTAATATGCTAAAAAAAATACTATTCTTATTACTTCCCATTATTAGTTTTTCGCAAAACGTAATTTTATCGGACAATGCGAAAGTTAGTATTTTAACTTGCGGAACGGCGCCTGTTTCTTACGCGATGTATGGACACACTGGAATTCGAATTACAGATAATGTAAATCAATTTGATGTGGTGTATAATTATGGTGCTTTTGATTTTACAACGCCAAATTTTATAATGAAATTCGTAAAAGGTGATTTACAATATTTTGTAACAAGCGAAAATTACTACGATTTTGAATATAATTACAAATTAGACGGAAGAAGTATTGTAGCACAAGAATTAAATTTAACAACTGCACAAAAACAACAACTTTTGAATGAACTCAACAGTAGTTTAACTTCCGAAGAACGTTTTTATACCTATAAATTTATTGATAAAAATTGCACAACAATGGTTGTAGATAAAATCAATAAAATATTAGGCGAAGAAATTTTAAAGCAACCAAAATCAGAACAAAGTTATAGAGAAATTTTGTATCCATATATGTCTGATTTTTACATGAAATTAGGGATTCAAATTATTTTTGGAACAAAAGTTGACCAACCTGCTACGCGCCTATTTTTACCATTAGAATTTGAAAAAGTGTTAAATACCGCTACTCAAAACGGAAAAAAAATCGCAAAACCTTCTGAAATTTTAAATGAAGAAACCATTACAAAGCCGTTTTCCTATATAAATTCTATTTATTCTTTATTAGCTGCGGTAATAATTTTGATTTTAATAAACAAAAAAGGAATACAAATTACCTATTTCATTTTTGCAGGGTTGTTAGGATTATTTTTTAGTTTAGTAGGATTCTATTCGCTTCACGAAGAAATTTTATGGAATTACAATATTTTGTTATTTAATCCGCTATTGTTGATGTTTGCTTTTTTCTATTGGAAAAGTAATACTTCTAAAATCATTTTATTTGGACAAATATGCATTGCTTTTACGCTGATTTATTTGATTTACATTCTTAGTAAAGTGCAATTACTAATTGTATTACCAATTGTAGCATTGCATTTGTTTTGGCTGATAAAGATTATAATGAAATATAAAAAGATAAAAATTCAATAATTTTTAATTAATTATTAAATAAAAAACGCCAAGCTTTCACTTGGCGTTTTTCATTTATATAAAGTATAAATTAATTCGTTAATAATTTATGCGAAGGCGCAAACTTTGTTAAGTTGATTCCTTCTACTGCTTTTTGGTATTCTTCAATGGTTGGTGTTCTTCCTAAAATTGTAGATAACACCACAACTGGAGTTGATGAAAGTAAGGATTCTCCTTTTTTACCTTCAGCATCTTCCACAACTCTTCCTTGGAATAAACGTGTAGAAGTAGCCATTACCGTGTCTCCTTTTGAAGCTTTTTCTTGATTACCCATACAAAGATTACAACCTGGTCGCTCTAAGTATAACATATTTTCGTATTCTGTACGCGCTGCAGCTTTTGGAGCATTATCATCAAATTCAAAACCAGAATATCTTTGTAACACTTCCCAATCACCTTCCGCTTTTAATTCGTCAACAATATTATACGTTGGTGGAGCAACTACTAAGGGAGCATTAAATTTAACTTCTCCTTTTTGTGCTTCTACATTTTTAAGCATTTGAGCTAAAATTTTCATATCACCTTTGTGAACCATACAAGAACCGATAAATCCTAAATCTACTTTTTTGGTTCCTCCATAAAAAGATAATGGACGAATCGTATCATGTGTATATCGTTTCGAAACATCTTTATTGTTCACATCTGGATCTGCAATCATAGGCTCTGCGATTACATCTAAATCTACAATAACTTCTGCGCTATATTTTGCATTAGTATCTGGTCTTAAAGCTGGTTTATCACCTGATTTAATTTCTGCAATTCGTTTATTTGCTTTATTAATTAATCCTTGAAGGACTTGATTATGATTGTCCATTCCTTTATCAATCATAATTTGAATTCTTCCTTTTGCTATCTCTAATGATTGAATTAACGTATCATCTTCAGAAATACAAATAGATGCTTTGGCTTTCATTTCTGCAGTCCAATCTGTAAATGTAAAGGCTTGATCAGCAGTAAGCGTTCCTAAATGTACTTCAATAATTCTTCCTTGAAACACATTTTCACCACCAAATTGCTGTAACATTTGTGCTTGAGTAGCGTGAACCACATCACGGAAATCCATATATGATTTCATAGTACCTTTAAAAGTAACTTTTACAGATTCTGGAATTGGCATTGACGCTTCACCTGTTGCCAAAGCTAAAGCTACAGTACCTGAATCGGCACCAAAAGCAACACCTTTAGACATACGAGTATGCGAATCACCACCAATAATAATGGCCCATTCGTCAATAGTGATATCGTTAAGAACTTTATGAATAACATCTGTCATGGCGTGATATACACCTTTTGGATCACGAGCCGTAATTAATCCAAAATCGTTCATAAACTTCATTAATTTAGGAATATTTGCTTGTGCTTTTTTATCCCAAACTGAAGCGGTATGACAACCTGATTGATACGCTCCATCAACAATTGGTGAAATAACGGTCGCAGCCATAGATTCTAACTCTTGAGCTGTCATTAAACCTGTCGTATCTTGAGAACCTACAATATTTACTTCTACACGAACATCAGAACCTGCGTGTAATACCTTTTTAGAAATTGTTCCAACAGCATTTCTATTGAAGATTTTTTCAACAGCAGTAAGACCTTGTCCTTCAATTGAGATTTCTTTTGAAGGCGCATATACTAGAGGCGCTTCAATGCCAAGTGTATCAGCTGCAAAAGTTTGAATTTTCTTTCCAAAAACAATAGCATAAGAACCACCGGCTTTAATAAATTCTAATTTTTGAGGTGTGAAGGCTTTAGAAATATCAATTAATTCTTTATCGCCGTTGTATAATTTTTTTGTTTTTGTGTTTATGGTAAGAACTGTTCCCGTAGCTACAGAATACACTTCTTCTAAAATTGGATCGCCACTTTCATTACGAACAATTTCTCCATTTTCGTCAGTCTTTTTAACCCAGTTTTTTAAATCTAAACCAATTCCACCCGTTACATCTACAGTTGTAAGAAAAATTGGAGAAATTCCGTTTGTTCCTGCAACAATTGGCGCAAAATTCACAAAAGGAACGTAAGGACTGGCTTGTTTACCTGTCCAAAGTGCCACATTATTTACACCTGACATACGAGAAGAACCCACACCCATTGTTCCTTTTTCGGCAATTAACATTACAGATTTGTCTGGATGTTGTGCTTGTAAGGCTTTAATTTCTTCTTGAGCTTTTGGTGTTATCATACACTTCCCGTGTAATTCTCTGTCTGAACGTGAATGGGCTTGATTTCCTGGAGAAAGTAAATCTGTAGAAATATCACCTTCACCGGCAATATAAGTTACTACTTTAATTTCTTCAGCTATTTCTGGAAGTTTGGTAAAAAATTCTGCTTTTGCGTAGCTTTCCAAAATTTCTTTTGCAATAGTATTTCCGTTTTGGTAAGCACTTTTTATGCGATCTGTATCAGCATCATAAAGATAAACTTGCGTTTTTAAAACAGCCGCAGCGTCATTCGCAATGTCAATATTAGTTCCTAAAGCCAAGTCTAATAACACTTTTATTGAAGGCCCACCTTTCATGTGAGATAATAATTCGAATGCGAATTTAGGAGTAATTTCATTTACTACAGATTCACCAAGAATAATTTCCTTTAAAAAATTAGCCTTTTCAACTGCAGCACTTGTAGTTCCTGGTAATGTATTATAGATAAAAAACGAAAGTGAATCTTGTCTGTTTTCATTAGTAACATCTTTTATTTGAGCAACGATCGCTTTAAGTAAATCAGCGCTATCAATTGGTTTTGGATGCAATCCTTGACCTTTTCGTTCTTCAATTTCATTGATGTATTCTTTATAAATATTTGTTTCCATATCAAAATTATTATGATAATTTATTAATCTGTTTTAAAACTGATACAAATTTAACCAATTCTTTTTAGATTAAAAAATTTATAATAAAAAACGACAATACTGAAATTATTATTTGTAATTATTCTATTTTAATGAATTTAATTCAAAAATAAAACATAAAAGGGGTGATTATTTAAGAATTCTTAATTTAAGTAAATTAAACTACGAAATTCGAAAAAAACGATAGTGTATTTTGCCAAATTGACAAAACAGAGAAGTCTTAAAATAATTTTCTAATGATATCTTCTTCAGAGATCCCTTCTGCATCAGCTTTGTAATTTTTTACAATTCTGTGACGTAAAATTCCGAAAGCTACTGCTTGAACATCTTCAATATCTGGAGAAAATTTCCCGTTAATAGCTGCATTAGTTTTTGCTGCTAAAATTAAATTTTGAGACGCACGAGGACCTGCTCCCCAATCTAAATAATTTTTAACAAAATCTGGTGCTAATGGGTTATTTGATCGAGTTTTAGAAACTAAAGTTACCGCATATTCAATTACATTATCTGTAACAGGAATCTTTCTAATTAAATTCTGATAAGAAATAATTTCTTCCGCAGTAAACAATGGATTTATTGTTGTTTTCAAATCTGAAGTTGTCGCTTTCACAACTTGAACTTCTTCTTCAAAAGTTGGATAATCTAAATTTATAGCAAACATAAAACGGTCTAATTGTGCTTCTGGCAACGGATATGTTCCTTCTTGCTCAATAGGGTTTTGAGTTGCTAACACAAAAAAAGGTAAATCTAATTTAAAACTTTGTCCTGCAACTGTAACCGATTTTTCTTGCATTGCTTCCAATAAAGCGGCTTGGGTTTTTGGTGGCGTTCTGTTAATTTCATCGGCCAAAATGATGTTGGAAAAAATCGGACCTTTTATAAATTTAAAATTTCGCGTTTCATCTAAAATTTCACTCCCTAAAATATCTGAAGGCATTAAATCTGGCGTAAATTGAATGCGTTTAAATTGCAACCCTAATGCTTCGGAAATAGTATTTACCATTAACGTTTTTGCTAATCCTGGCACACCAATTAACAAAGCGTGTCCGCCTGAAAAAACACTCAAAACAATTTGATTTACTACTTCATCTTGACCTACAATAACTTTAGCAATTTCTTGTTTCAATTGCTTTTGTTTGCTTACTAATTTTTCAATTGCTGCTACGTCTGACATCTTTTTGTGTAAAGGGTTTAGGGTAAAAGGTATTTGGTAAAGGATTATTTTTTTAACCAATTATTTTCAAAAGTACATTCTTTATAATCGTTACTTACTTTAATATAATTTTTTTCAATTTTTTCGGCCATCCATTTTCCAATTTCTTGATATTGTTTATCAGAAAGTGCTAATTCTTTAATTTTGATGTAATCTGTACCGTAATCTGCTTTATGTTCTTCCGTTTTTTTATTTACTTTAAGTATTTTAAAAAACTTTGTTCCTTGTCTTTCTTGATCTAAAAGTACTTTAGACATTTCACCTTGAACCAAACCATTTATTTGATTATATAAAGCAGGATCTAATTTTGAAATTTCAAAACGAGGTTCTGAAGTACGCGGATTAAGTAAAAGTCCCCCGTTATTTTTTGTTTCTTTATCATCTGAAGAAGCTTTGGCGGCATCTTCAAACGTAATTTCTCCCTTTTCAATTTTTTCACGGATTCCATCAATTTTATCCGAAGCCTCTTTTACAGCTTTTGATGTTACTTTTGGACTCACTAAAATATGACGCAATTCGATATCTTGACCAATAATTTTTTCTACGAAAATAATATGAAAACCGAACTCTGTTTCAAAAGGTTCTGATATTTCTCCTTCATTTAAACGAAAAGCCACATCTTTAAATTCCTTTACAAACTGCGTTTTTTTATTCATTTTATAATATCCACCGTTTGAGCTGGAACCTGGATCTTCAGAATATATTACAGCTTTACTATAGAAACTACCACCGTTATTAATTACATCGTTTCTAATTTCTTTTAATTTATCTATCGCTTTTTGCTTGTCTTCTTTAGAAATTACTGGTTTCACTACAATTTGAGACAATTCAATTTCTGCACCAATAGTTGGAATTTTATCGGCAGGAATTTTAGTAAAAAATTGTTTTACTTCATCAGGAGTTACTGTAATTTCATCAACAATTTTACGTTGCATTTGAGACGTTAATTTGTTTAATTTAATGATTTCGAAAAAATAACTTCTAAAATCTTCCTCGTCTTTCTTCTTATAATATTCAAATAATTTTTCTTTAGAACCAATTTGTTCTACCATAGTATTCATTTGGCTATCCATAAAAGAATTTATTTCTTCATCAGTAACCACAATACTATCTTGAACCGCTTGATGCGCATATAATTTATCTTCTAATTGTTTGCCTAACAATTCACAACGTGAGATATTTGTAATATCTGTTCCTTGAGTTTTTAATTCTAAAAGCATTAAATCTATATCAGAATCTAATACTATGTAATTTCCTACAACGGCTGCAACACCGTCTACTTTTTGCTTTTTTTGTGCAAAAGTAATTGTTGAAAAAAGTAAGAAAGCAAAAGCTAAAAGATTGGTTTTAATTGTGAATTTCGAAATCATTGTTTGTATTGGCATCATTGGTTATTTCTGTTTTTATTATTTTAATTGCTGTTTTACATTTTCAAAAACTGCATTATTAATACTTATTTTAAATTCTTTTTTTAACTCATCAACCCAGGTCGACTCTAAATATTGTTGGTAATCGTTAATTACTTTACTTTTGCAGTCTTCTAAGGCTTTTGTTTCTGAAGGTTTGGTATTTTTTACATGAACAATAAAACTATAATTTGCATCTTTAAACGTATTGTTTGCACCTACCGTTAAATTTGGAATTTTATCTAATATATCATAATTTTTTTCAAATAAACCAGATTTCACCATAATAGCTACTTTATCATTTTTATTTAATTTCGATTTGATAAATTCAATACTTTTCCCTTTTTGAAGCATTTTTTGAGCCGATTCAATAACGGTTGCATCTGTTGACGACAAAATATCTACATCATATCTTTCTTTCCAATTGTATTTAGATTTATTTAAATTATAGAAGTTTTGAAGCCCAATAGTATCTGTTTTTGATTTATCCCAGATTTCTTTTTCCATTAAATCAAACAACAACAAACCATCTCTGTATTCGTCCATAACATTTTTGAAATCAGGAAATTCTTGCTCTAAATTATCCGTATAATAGGCAATTAATTGTTCGTCTTTCCACGATTCAAATAATTCGGATACTAATTTCGTAACCGGTTTAGTTGAAAGCTTATTTTTTTGTTGCGATTGAATATAGCTTGCAAAAGTCATTGTAGGCACTTTTTTTGTTTTGTCAATAACAAGCAAATCGTCTTTTATTGAAATATCTTCTTTTGGAAGTTCCCATGTTTGACTATAAATGGCATCCGTAACCGTTTTTTCTATATTCTTGTATTGCGATTTGTTTACTTCTTGAGTATATTTAGATTTTAATTTATTTGCCAATGTATTAGTAATAATTATCGAACGTTCGTCTCTTTTAATTTTATTTTCTAATTCAGATTTTGAATCGGCAAATGATTTTACTGGATGCTTTTCTATTAATTTTACAATGTGCCACCCAAAACCTGATTCAAATGGTTGTGAAATATCTCCGCTTTTTTCCAATGAAAATGCTACACTTTCAAAAGCTTCAGAACTTAATTGTCCTGTTCCAAAACGTTGTAAAACACCCCCTTTAACAGCAGTAGATTTATCTTCGGAAAATTGACTTGCTAACGCTTCAAAACTTTCACCTTGTTGTAATTTTTTCGAAATATCATCAATTGTTTGTTTCGCTTTAAACTTGGCTTCTTCTTTAGCATCAGACGGATTTAAAATCATAATATGTGCCACAGTAACTTCGCCTTTATTGTCTCTAACATCTGTCACCTTAATTAAATGATAGCCAAAACGTGTACGAACCGGGTTTGAAATTTGCCCAACTGCTGTTTTATATGCAGCCGATTCAAAAGGATACACCATTCTAAAAGCTGAAAAATAACCTAAATTACCTTTGTTATCTGCAACGGATGGATCTTGTGAATTAGCCACTGCGACCGATTCAAAACTTTCCCCTTTTTCTATTTGTTTTTTTAACGCTAGTGCTTTATTGTAAAACGCCAACGTATCTGCACCTTTAATACTTTCATCAAAAGAAAGCAAAATATGTGATGCTTTTACTTCTTTTGTATTTCTGTTATAAGCTTCTTCAATTAATTGATTGGTAACTTTTGAATCATTTAAATACGATTTAGAAAGTTGATTTCTGTATGAACTTAATTCGCTTTGATACTTTGAATTGTTTTGCAAACCTAATTTATAAGCCTTATTTACTTTTAATTTATATCCAATAAATAATTCTAAATATTGATTTAAATCTTTTTGCGAATCGTCTTTAACTAAATCTAAATTTTTAAGATAAATTCTTTTAAATTCATCAATTTTATATTCGTTTGAATCAATAGTAAAAAGCACGTCTTTTGTTGTGTTTTGAGCTATTGAATTAAAGCAAAATGTTAAAAATAAGACTAAAAAAAAGTGTTGAATTTTCATTTTTTTAAATTGGTTTTGTTTGCAACAAGCAAAAATAGGAAATGATTACAATTAAACAACTAATTGAAGCTATATTAACTAAATTTTTAGATTTTTAAACTTAATTAAAGTAGTTTTAATTAAAAAAAAATCTCAACTAAAATTGAGATCTTTTTTTATTATTTTCTATTTTCCCTTGCAATTAAGGTGTTTTTCAACAACATTGCAATGGTCATTGGACCTACTCCACCTGGAACAGGTGTGATAAATGAGGCTTTCTTAGAAACATTTTCAAAATCAACATCACCTACAATTTTATATCCTTTTTCGGATGTTTCATCTGGTACACGAGTAATTCCTACATCAATAACCACTACATCATCTTTTACCATTTCTGCTTTTAAATAATTTGGTACACCAAGGGCTGAAATTATTATATCTGCTTGCGAAGTAATTTGTGTGATATTTTTAGTGTGTGTATGTGTAACAGTTACTGTTGAATTACCTGGAAACCCTTTTCTTCCCATTAAAATACTCATAGGACGACCCACAATATGACTTCTTCCAATAACTACCGTATGTTTTCCTTGCGTTTTAACATTATATCTTTCTAATAATTCTAAAATTCCAAATGGTGTTGCTGGTATAAACGTACTCATATCTAAAGCCATTTTTCCAAAGTTTTCTGGATGAAAACCATCTACATCTTTTGATGGATGAATGGCCATAATAACTTCCTGAGTATCAATTTGAGGAGGTAATGGTAATTGCACAATAAAACCGTCAATGTTTGAATCTTCGTTTAATTCAGCAATTTTTTTAAGTAATTCTGTTTCAGAAGTAGTACTTGGCATTTTTATCAATGTCGATTCAAAACCCACACGTTCACAAGCTTTAACTTTACTTCCTACATACGTTAAACTAGCTCCGTCATTTCCTACAATAATTGCCGCTAAATGAGGAACTTTTTCGCCATTTGCTTTCATTTTTGCTACTTCGGCAGCAATTTCCTCTTTAATTTCTTCTGATACTTTTTTTCCGTCTAATAGTTGCATTGTTATTGTTTTTATTGTTAAAAAGTCGAATGTTTTAATTAGTTCTTAAAACATTCGACTTTAATATAATTCTTATTTCATTCCAGGCATTGAAGGCATTCCTTTCATTCCGCCCATCATTTGCATTAGTTTTTTTCCACCGCCGCCTTGCATCATTTTCATCATTTTACTCATTTGATCGAATTGCTTCATTAGCTGATTAACTTCTTCGATTTTTCTTCCTGCTCCTTTTGCAATCCTTGCTTTTCGTTTTACATCTATAATTGCGGGTTTACTTCTTTCTTTTGGCGTCATAGATTGAATAATGGCTTCAACATGCTTAAAAGCGTCATCTTCAATTTCTACATCTTTTAATGCTTTTCCCGCTCCAGGAATCATTCCGACAAGGTCTTTCATGCTTCCCATTTTTTTGATTTGTTGGATTTGAGCTAAGAAATCATCAAAACCAAATTCGTTTTTAGCAATTTTTTTCTGAATTTTTCTGGCTTCCTCTTCATTGTATTGCTCTTGTGCTCTTTCTACTAAAGATACTACGTCACCCATTCCTAAAATTCGTTCCGCCATACGAGAAGGATAGAACACATCAATGGCGTCCATTTTTTCTCCAGTACCGATGAATTTTATAGGTTTATTGACTACCGATTTAATTGAAATTGCCGCACCACCACGAGTATCTCCATCTAATTTTGTAAGAATTACACCATCGAAGTTTAATCTATCATTAAACGCTTTTGCTGTGTTTACTGCATCTTGACCCGTCATAGCATCTACCACAAATAACGTTTCTTGCGGCTGAATGGCTTTATGAACGTTTGCAATTTCGTTCATCATTTCTTCATCAACAGCTAATCGACCAGCGGTATCAATAATTACAACATTAAAACCATTTGCTTTTGCGTGCTTAATTGCATTTTCGGCAATAGATACAGCGTTTTTATTTTCAGGCTCAGAATATACTTCCACGCCTATTTGATCCCCTACAACATGCAACTGGTTAATTGCCGCAGGACGGTAAATGTCACAAGCTACTAAAAGTGGGTTTTTAGATTTCTTTATTTTTAAAAAATTAGCTAATTTACCAGAGAAAGTCGTTTTACCAGAACCTTGTAAACCAGACATTAAAATAACGGTTGGGTTTCCAGATAAGTTTACACCTGCAACATCGCCACCCATTAATTCGGTCAATTCATCTTTTACTAATTTTACCAATAGCTGACCTGGCTGTAATGTCGTTAATACATTTTCACCAATAGCTTTATCTTTAACTCTTGTAGTAAAATCTTTAGCAATTTTAAAGTTCACATCGGCGTCTAACAATGCACGACGTACTTCTTTTAAAGTATCGGCAACGTTTATATCCGTAATTTTTCCGTGTCCTTTTAATATATGGAATGCTTTATCTAACTTATCGGTAAGATTATCAAACATAATAATTGAGCTTTTTTAATGAAATGCAAATATAAGGTAAAGTTGTAAAGTAACAAAGTGAGCTACTTGCAAAATTTTAATTTTTAAAAATAAAAAAACCGTTCTGAAAATTCGGAACGGTTTTTAAATTATATGAAACATATTATTTTTTAGAACAACATGATTTTTTTTCAGTTGAAGCGCAAGATTTTTTCTCTGCCGCTTTTTTATCTGAACAACAAGATTTTTCAGTTTTCGCTTTTTTCTTTTCTTTTTCTTTTTCTTTGAAGTTAACTACAGAAGCAGAAGAAACCATAAATGCCATTAAGGCAACAATTGACAATACTTTTTTCATAATATTTATTTTTATTTGTTATACTTATTAACTTATATATTTCAAAAGTAATAATTTTATACTACTTAAATGATAAATTTTTCTTAATTTTTTTCGAAGGTTAAATAATCTGTTCCCCCGTTACCTCCACTTACATCAATCAATTGAATTTTTGTATCCGTTCTTGAAACGATATCCCAGTCATCTGTTAAATCTACAAAATTAGCTGGAGTGGTAAAAGCAATATTAAAATCTAAATCGTTTAAAGTGTCATCATTACTATTTGAATCCGTTACTGACCAAGTGCCTGATGTCGTCATACCATTTCCTACTGCAGTAAGTACATTATTTGATGCAAAAGTAAAGTTATAACCTGTAAAATTAGACGTTTCATTTACTCCTGAATCCACATAATTTGTAATACGCCAAGTACCTGAAATAACTGTATTAATTACTTGTGTTTGATTTACATTTGTTGGCGTATCATCATCATCGCTACACATAGATGCCACATTAAGGACGAATAAAAGTGATAAAACTGAAATTATTTTAATTTTTTTCATAATCAAAGAAATTACTAATTAATTTTAAAAATCAAATATATATTATTTTTTTAATTTTAATTCGCGAATTTCCAAAAAAAAACATGGAAAATTATTTTTTCTTTGGTTTATTTACAAAAATATTAAATAATAAGCCACTCATTAAAGCTCCATATAAAGTACTATTTACAGGACTTGAAGTTATTTTACAAGTTCCTGACTCACAACCTACATAAAAATAATACAAATACCCTAAAATAGCACCAAAAACAACACCAATAAATGTTAATTTGTATTTTTTAACCATTAGCTTTCTGTTTCACAATACTCACAATTTCATTTTTAGAAACCACACCCGATTGTCTCCATAACATTTTCCCGTTTTGAAACAACATCATAGTCGGCACTCCTTTTACTTGAAAATGAGCTGCAATTTCTTGGTTTTTATCTACATCAATTTTAATGATATTTACAGCGTCTCCTAACTCTTCTTTTGATTCTATTAAAATTGGAGCTAAAGCTTGGCAAGGCCCACACCAAGTGGCGAAAAAATCAACTAAAACGGGTTTGTTTCCATTAATTAGTTCTTGAAATTTACTCATCTTCTCTGTTTTTAGTTGGAACATTACAACCTCTGGGACCACATCCTAAATTAAAAACCGCTTGAAACAAAAAGAAAACACCAAATGGAATAAATATCCATTGATTTTCCTCATATGCGGTGTAAAAACAAAATAAAGCAATCGCAATTCGGAAATAACGCATAAAATGCCAATTGTTAAAGAATATATTTTTCATATATGTAAAATTTATTATTTGAGGTCATATATGATATCGCCATTTTATTTATAGGCGTTTGATTACGCAAACTTGTTATTAATGGCGATTTCATAGTTTAAAATCTTTATACAAATGTACTAAAGTTAAAATCACTACTATGTAACAAATATTACAAAACTTAAAACTGAAAATAAATAAATGGCTGCGGACCTGCAGATGCAGTGGCATAAACTAACCAAAAAACCAATCCTAAAATTATAGCGCGAGTAATTAAAGGCATAGCTTTAAAAACATTTTGAATGGCGATAGTAACTTTTTCGGGAATGTAATGCCAAAAATAGCCTAAAAACATCAAAATAAATACATTTTGATAGCCTTGAATTATGGTAAACCACTGATTGAAATCAAAAGTTACTTTTCCGATATTCTGAATAATTTGTAATGCGATTGTAAAGTCTTTTGCTCGAAAGAAAATCCAACAAAACGCTACAAAATGAAAGGTTACAAGAATTCCAATAAATTTTAAAAATGGCGTTAAAAAGAAAATTTTACGCTTTGACGGCGGATAATATTCTAAAAATATTTTATGGATAGCAAGTGCCATACCGTGTAAAGCACCCCAAATTATAAATCGTAAACTTGCTCCGTGCCACAATCCACCTAACAGCATAGTTGTCATTAAATTCACATTGGTGTACATCGTTTTTTCTTTTTCTCTTGAAAATAAAAAAGTAAAAACAAAGACTATAGTTGATGCTACAGCTATTAATAATGGTATGCTACTTGTTTTAGAAAAAGAAACACCCCAAACAATAGCACCAATAAAAAACAAACTTGGAAATAAAAATCCTGCAAATGTTCCGTACCGATTTCCTCCCACAGAAATATATAAAAAATCCTTTAACCAAGTAGATAACGAAATGTGCCAACGGCGCCAAAAATCTGTAATAGAAGTTGATTTATATGGCGAACGGAAGTTAGTTGGTAATTTGAAACCTAACAATAATGCTACTCCTATTGCCATATCTGAATAACCAGAAAAATCACAATAAATTTGAATCGTATAGCCATAAGACGCCATTAAATTTTCGAAAGGGGTATAACTATTTGGCAAATCAAAAACTCGATCTACGAAATTTAACGAAATATAATCCGAAATAACTGTTTTCTTTATCAATCCACCAATTATCAATAGAAATGCACGATTGATATCGTCTTGCGTTACATTTAATTTTTGATAAATTTGAGGTAAAAAATCTTTTGCTCTTACAATAGGTCCCGCCACTAATTGTGGAAAAAAGGAAACGAAAAACAAATAATCTACAAAACGTTTAGTAGGTTCAATTTCTTTTCGATAGACTTCAATAATGTAACTTATTGATTGAAAGGTGTAAAATGAAATTCCAACAGGTAAAATAACGTCAAAAAACGCAAATTTTTCTCCAGTTACAGTATTGGTAATGTCTACTAGAAAATTACTGTATTTAAAATAACCTAAAAATCCTAAATTTAGAATAATACTAAATGTTAAACATAGTTTTTTATAAAAAACACTTGAAGTACGATATACTAAATTTCCTAAATTATAATCGACAACTGCCGAACCTAAAAGTAATAAAAAATAAATTCCGCTTGACTTATAATAGAAAAACAGTGAAAATAAAATTACATAAACCATTCGCAAAGTGTCTGCTTTTTTTAGTAAAATATACCAAAAATAAAACACCAAAAACAAACCTAAAAATAAGCCCGTATTAAAAAGCAATGGTTCTTTTTCATTGAAAATAAACCATTTTTCAATTACTTCAGGAGTAATTTTACCTATATTTTTATTAAACCATTCTTGCAACACAATCACTTATTTTTCAGATTTATATAATTCATACGATTGAATAAACGCATCGAAAAACAATTCGCCTTGTTTATCGTAACCCACATTAGAATAATGCACTTTATCTCTTGCCATTAATCCCATTCTTGAATTCATTATAATATTTTTATTTCCACCAAAAACATCTAATAAATTCCATACTGCATAGTTTTCAGTAGCTGCCATTTCAATGATTTTTTCGGCATATTTTTCAATATAAATATTTTGAGATTTTCCGTGTAATAGAGAAGGTGGTGGTGTAGTAACTAAAATCGAAGCTTCTGGGCTTTTCAGTTTAATGCCGTCAATCATTGTTTTTAAGTTACCAAAATAAGTAGGAATATCTTGTTTGTCAAAACTTTCATTTGTTCCTAAAGAAATTACATACAAATCAGCTTCAAGCGCTGGTAATTGTTCGAAAAACAAAGGGAATTTATTGAAATCGCTGCTTTTTGCACCATTTACACCTATTGAACTATACGTAATTCCTTCGTTGTCATTTTCTAAAATTAAACCATTTAAAGCAAATTCAGAATTATTCTGATTTCCTATAAGGGTAATTTTATCAATAGGTTTTTCAGAAGTATAGGAATTATATAATGGTGTATTCTCTAATACAGTAGGCTCGTAAACATACTTTACAGTTGAAACAGTTTTATAAGTGGTTACTGTTTTTCCACCAGGAATTTTTAGAATTTTTCCATCTCTAATATTATCAGATGTCAATCCGTTTGCTGCTTTTAATTGTTTTAATGAAATGTTATATTTATCTGCAATTACGCCTAATACTTCACCCGGTTTTACTTTATGAGAACTTATTGCTGGTGTTTTAACAGCTACTTTTTCTTGCGAAGTAAAACTTTTTTTAGCAAATGACACATTAAAAATATTTTCGTTTTTAGGTGAAATAACTTTTAATTTTGTGAAATCGAATTGAGCGTCTTTTACTAACATATCTATATGGAAGGTTTTATCCTTGGGTTCAAATGATATCCCGCTTACGCCAACAGGTTTTGAAGTATCAGCATATAAATTTCGCGAAGCAGAAAATCCGCCAGAGCCGGTAAATTTTATAGGCGAACTATTATTTGTATTTGCTAAACTATATGGAAATGTAAATCCGAAACCGGCATTCCCGAAAATTTGCTGCATACGATATCTAATTTTTCCAGTAAATAAATCCGCTTGTATATGCGAATCACCAATGTGAACTACTCGTACTTTTCTATCTTGATTTTCTTCTAATTGGTATAATTTTTCGAAAATAGCTGTTAGCGCTTTTTCGTTAGAAATCACATTATTAAACGCTTCAAAATTAGTCGTATCAATAGCAACTGTAGCACTATCAATTTCTACTTTTACAGAATCAATTTGCGAAAAACCAAGTGTAGTAAAAAATAATATGTATATAAATTTATTCATTTAAAGTGTCTTTTGTTACTGGTACCGAATCTAATACCTTAGTTTTTGGTTTGTTTTTCTGCTTTGCTAAAGCACGTAATCGTTTGTACTCAATGTAACCCGTATCTATTTGTTTATAAATTAGTTTTGCAATTTCTTTTGCACCTCTGTGATTAAAATGTGTATAATCTTTATTGGCTTTAGCAGGTACATTTTCTACCCACTTTACCATAGAGCCATCGCCCCCCATTAAAGTATATAAATTTACTAATCCGGCTTCTGATTTTACTGCATATCGTTTCTGAGCCATAATTAAAGGAACAACGGCAGAATCTGATTTCATTTGCATATCGTACTTAGTTGATTTATCAGCCGTTGTAATAATTAAAATTGCGGCACCCGGGAAACATTTTTTGATATGATTTACCACAGAAGTCATTTTTCTTTCATACCAAGAATAATTTAATGAGCCGTAATTTAAAACGTTTGTTCCGAATTGTAAAATAATTAAATCATAACCTAATTTTTGCTGAAATGCATTCATTAAATCAATATTAAACGATCCTAACGGCAAACCAGAATTTCCTCGAGAAGAAAAATTATCAACGTGAATTCCTTTTCCATCATCGAAATTAAATCCATAAAACGGTATGGAATCGGCATTTATAAAATTGACTTTAACTTTATTTACAGTACTTCCAATTTGTGTCGTATTTAAAGTAGCGTTTGGAGAAAGTTTTTTATAAATGGTATCTTTTCCTATAACTTGAAGCAACAATCCTTTTTTATTTGTGGAACTTCCATAAAAAAGCGTAGGATTATTTAAAGTCGTTGAAAACCGATTTCTTCCTGCTTTATATTTCACCCACGTAGGGTTTGCGGTGTCTTTTGCAAAGAAAACAGCCCCATTAACACCAAATGAACGCAATGGGCTTTTTGTTTTTAAATACGATTGCGATTTCCAGTTTGGAGAAAATTCGTGAATAACTGAACCTCTTGAAGCTGCAGATTCTGATGAAATGTTTACAAACCCAACGCCTTTTCCACCAAAAACACTTTGAAATTGAGTACGCACATCTTGTACAATTAGATCGCCATCTGTCATTGAATCCCCAAAATAAGCAATTCGGGCTTTTCCTTTTTTATTGGTTTCTAATTGATATAATTTTTCAAAAAAGGGAATTAGGTATTGATATCCTTTGTATTGTTCGAATTTTTCACTTGAAAATTTAATTCCTAATGGATTTGATACAAACGAAATGGTTTTGTTTGTTAAAGTATCTTCTTCAGAAAGATTTCCGGCTTCAGCTACAGCCTCTAACATCAAACTATCCACTACAATATTTTTGCTATTTGTAGAAGCGTCTGGAAATAATTTTTTTGGCAAAAACGATTTAAACCCAATAAAAGACACAATTGCAATTACTACAATTAGCCAGGATTGAAAGAAATATGATTTGTTTTGTTTCACTTTAAATTTTGTTCTTAACCGCAAGTTTCGCAATGGATTCGCAAAGCTCGCAATGATTTATTTTATAATTATAAAAATGTATTTCAAAAATCGTAAATAGAATTTTACATTCTCTCAGGAACACTAATTCCTAATAATCCGAATGCATTTTTAATTACTTGGCTTACAGATTTTGATAGTTGTACTCTAAATACTTTTTTGTCTAAATTATCTTCTCCTAAAATCGACACGTTTTGATAAAACGAATTAAATTCTTTTACCAAATCATAAGTATAATTCGCAACTAATGCTGGGCTATGATTTTCAGCAGCATTTTGAATTACTTCAGGAAATAATTGTACTTGTTTTATTAATTCTTTTTCTTTTTCGTGTAATTCCAAAAGTTTTGATTCGAAACTATAATCGAAAGTTGCTTTTCTTAAAATCGATTGAATTCGAGCATACGTATATTGAATAAAAGGCCCCGTATTTCCGTTAAAATCTACTGATTCTTCTGGATTAAACATCATTTGTTTTTTCGGATCCACCTTTAACATATAATATTTTAAAGCACCCAAACCTATGGTTTTATACAAACTTGATTTTTCTTCTTCAGAATAACCATCTAATTTTCCTAAATCTTCAGAAATTTGTTGTGCTGTTGTAGTCATTTCAGCCATTAAATCGTCTGCATCAACAACAGTTCCTTCACGTGATTTCATTTTTCCAGAAGGTAATTCTACCATTCCGTACGATAAATGAAATAAATTTTCAGCCCATTCATATCCTAATTTTTTAAGAATTAAGAACAATACTTTAAAATGATAATCTTGCTCATTTCCAACGGTATACACCATTCCACCAATGTCTGAAAAATCTCTAACACGTTGAATCGCCGTTCCGATATCTTGCGTCATATACACAGAAGTTCCATCTGAACGCAATACAATTTTTTCGTCTAAACCATCAGCCGTTAAATCAATCCAAACCGAGCCGTCTTCTTTTTTAAAGAAAACACCATGACTTAAACCTTCTTCAACTACATCTTTTCCTAACAAATAGGTGTTGCTTTCGTAATAATAACTGTCGAAATCTACTCCTAAATTAGTGTACGTTACAGAAAATCCATCATATACCCATTGGTTCATAGTTTTCCAAAGTTCAATAACTTCTGGTTTCCCATTTTCCCAATCTAAAAGCATTTGTTGGGCTTCTAAAATAAGTGGTGCTTGTTTTTTTGCTTCTTCTTCTGTGTTTCCTTTTGCCATTAAAGAAGCAATTTCTACTTTGTAAGCTTTATCAAATTCCACATAAAAATTACCAACTAATTTATCACCTTTTAAACCAGTTGAAGTTGGTGTTTGTCCTTTGCCGAATTTTTGCCAAGCCAACATCGATTTACAAATATGAATTCCTCTGTCGTTAATAATTTGTGTTTTATATACTTTTTTACCAGAAGCTTTTATAATTTCAGCAACAGAATAACCCAATAAATTATTTCTTATATGACCTAAATGCAAAGGTTTGTTTGTATTTGGTGAAGAATATTCTACCATTACTGCTTTATCACCTTCTGTGGGCGATACAAAGCCGTACAAATTATCATTTTTTATGCTATTAAAATAAGAAATATAATATTCATCTGAAATTACTAAATTTAAAAAACCAGCAACTACATTAAATTTTGATACCTCAGCCACGTTTTCTACTAAATACTCACCTATTTTAGTTCCTATTTCTAGAGGGTTTCCTTTAATTTGTTTTACCAACGGAAAAACGACCATAGTAATATCGCCTTCAAAATCTTTCTTTGTAGATTGAAATTCAACTTTTTCAATAGAAATTTGAAATAGTTTTTCAACGGCATTTTTTATAGGTTCAAAAAGAATTTCTTGTAATAACATAATCATGTATTTAATAGCGTGCAAAGATAGAATTTTTAACCAATTGAAAAGTTCATTTGTAACAAAAATGCACAAATTTTGTCTAATGAACAAAATTCATATTCTACGTCGTAATTTCTCATCCATTTATTGAGAAATAATTGAAGTAATTTATTTGCACATAACATTAAAATAATTATGAGATTAAAACACATTTTAAGCGTCTTATTTGTTGTATTTTCAACTTTCTCTTTAGTAGCTCAACAAAACAATCCTGGAATTATTAGAGGAAAAATTATTGATAAAACGTCAAACGAACCTGTTGAATATTCTACCGTCAGCGTATTAGAAGGTCTGAAACCAGTAGCTGCCATTTCAACTAAAGATGATGGAAGTTTTGAAATAAAAAATTTAGAATTGAAAAGCTATATTTTAAAAGTCAATTTTATTGGATATATGGACGCGTCAAAAACGATTACTTTATCTGAAGAAAACAAAGAAATAAACATTGGAAATATTACTTTAGAATCGAATGCGAATACTATTGAAACGGTTTCTATTGTAAAAGAACGCTCCACTATTGAACAAAAAGCAGACAGAAAAGTAGTAACTATTGGAAAAGATTTAATTGCATCTGGAACTACTGCTTCAGAAATTTTTAATAACATTCCAACCGTAAGTATTGATCCACAAACTAAGGAATTAAGTTTACGTGGCAATAGTAATGTTAGAGTATTAATTGATGGAAAACCAACCAATATTGATGCGGGACAGTTATTGCAACAAATTCCTTCTGCTTCCATAAAACAAGTCGAATTAATAACCAATCCGTCTTCTAAATACAATCCAGAAGGGAATAGCGGAATTATTAATATTATTTTAAATAAAAATACACAAAATGGATTTAATGGTAATATAACTACTGGTTATACATTTGGAATTACTCCTAAAACTAATCAATCGTTGAACTTAAATTATAAAGTAGGAAAAGTTAATTTTTATACGAATTATGGCTTCAATCACGGAAGAAATAGAAGTTTTGGCTTTGTAGAAGCAGACCGTCCGAATTTAGAAAACAGACAAGATTTCAATTTTGCCAATACCAACACGTCGCATTTGGCAAAAATTGGAGTGGATTATTATATTAATGACAACAATACTTTATCGTTTTTTACCAACTGGAATATTGCAGATGGAAAAGGTAATTCAAATACAAATATAAATTATTACAATAATGCTACGTTTGCAGACGAACTTCAAACCATTACCAATAATAGTGGAAATATTACACAAACCTATGATTTAAACTACAAACATAACTTCAAGAAAAAAGGTGAATTAATTGAATTTCAAGCAAATTATGCCAAGACTTCAAGTGATGACATCTCCTATTTTAGAAACAATGGCGTATTAAGATTGAATGACATAGATAGCAAAACGAATTATGCACAGTTTAATATTGATTATACAAATCCGATAGACGAAAACTCAAAAATTGAAATGGGTTTTGAAAGTAGAATTCAAGATGGGCAAAACAATTTCTATAATGAATCGCTGGCATTTTATGCTACTAATCCGTTTACTTTTAACAGAAACATTCACGCGATTTATACAAATTATAGCAAATCATTTGGCAAATTTAGCGCACAAGTTGGCGTTAGAATCGAAGAATATACTTTAGATGCGAAATTTGAACGTGATGAAAAAAATCCAAATTATTTTGAATCCACTTCGGTTGAAGATGAAATATTTACAGCGTACCCATCAGCTTACTTGTCTTATAAATTAGATGACAACAATACTTTTAATTTAAACTATACCCGAAGAGTAGATCGTCCGAGTATAGGACAAATAAATCCTATTAGAGAATGGACCACACCCTTGTTAGAATCAAGAGGTAATCCTGCTTTAGAACCTCAATTTACCAATTCATTCGAAATTAATCATACCAAAATTTTCAGTTTAGGAAGTGTAACTTCTGCGGTATTTTACCGATTAATTAATGCTGAAATTTCGAGAGTTATTTTTCCAAATCCGTTAAACAACATTCAAAATATTATGTCTTTTGATAATTTTGACAATAACAGTCAATTGGGTGCAGAAATTAATGCTAATTTAAAATTAGCAAAATGGTGGTCAACTAATGCAAGTGCAGATGTGTATTACAAAACCGTTCGTGGAACTGTTACAAACATCAACACCAATTTACCAGAAAATAAAGAAATAAACGTAACCACTTTTAATACGCGATTAAACAATACTTTTACTGCTTCCAAAAAATTACGATTTAATTTATTTGGAATGTATAGAAGTCGCGATTTAGGATTGCAATATCTAAGAACACCAATGTATCGTGTAGATTTTGGAGCAAACTATAGTGTTATAGGTGGAAAAGGAACACTTTCTGCAAGAATGAATGATATGTTTAGAACCCAATTTTTCGGATTTAATGGAAACATTCCTTTCCGTCAAGATGGTGAATTTAGATTTGAAAGCCGAACTTTTTACTTAGGATTCAATTACAATTTTGGAAGCGGTAAAAACAAAGAACTACAACGCAAACAACGTGAGAAAAACGAAACCCAAGGTGGAGGAATGTTTTAGGTGTTGGGTATTTGGTTTAAGGCATTAGGCAAAAAAAGCGTTCAGAAGTTTCTGAATGCTTTTTTTATTTCTGCTTATTTGCCATTTATAAGTTAACAATATTATTTATAATTACTTAAACAACTTTAAAAATCATAATAAATTATAATGTGTCTGTTACTTTTGGAAGTTTATTTTATTTATAATTTTATTACAGCCCCTAAATTTAAATTACTTCCTTTGTTTGTAAGTACGTAAATCTCATCTTGGTCTAAACCTGTTGCTCCAGAAAAAAATTGATAATCTATTAAAATTCCAATCCTATTTGAAACTTCTATTTTATAACCTGTTCCAATATTAATTCCACTTTGAATATTTTTAATTTTGGCACCTAAAATACTTTGGCTTTCTGAGTCATTCAATCTAAAACTTGTAGTCATACCGATGTTAAAATTCCAATTTCTTTTGCTTCCAAAATGCCAATTTGCATTAATTGGTAGATTAATGTATTCAATTTGAGCTTTATCATAAAAAGTTTTTCCGCCCATTTTTTGATACAATATTCCTGTCTGTATACTCCAAATTTGATTAAAATAATAATCCCCGGTAACACCAAAATTTATAGAATTCAATTTTCCAGATGGAAAACCAGAAGCATAATATCTATATGTGGAATACCCTATTTTAGGGGTTAACTCTATTGTTTTTTTCTCTCTAACTTGTGAATATAAATTGATTGAAAAACAAAATAACATAAAGCAAACCGTTTTTTTAATTATTTCCATAATAAAATTGAAATTATTTTTATCTTTTATTATCTAAAATCTATATTCTATATTCTATTTTCTATATTCTATACTCTAAAAAAATTACCATCTAATAATCACGCTTCCCCAAGTAAAACCAGAACCAAATGCGGCTAAAACAACTACATCGCCACTTTTAATTTTACCTTTTTCCCAAGCTTCTGTTAAAGCAATCGGAATAGATGCGGCGGTAGTATTTCCATAATTCATAATGTTATTATACACTTGGTCATCAGACAATTTAAATTTCTGCTGAATAAACTGTGAAATTCTTAAATTCGCTTGGTGTGGCACTAATAAATCAATATCCGAAACTTGTAAATCATTGGCTTCTAAACCTTCGTTAATGACTTCACTAAAACGAACTACTGCATTTTTAAATACAAATTGTCCATTCATATAAGGAAAATAACTTTCA
The DNA here is from genome assembly GCA_041303115.1 of Flavobacterium sp. Lineage (GTDB taxonomy): Bacteria > Bacteroidota > Bacteroidia > Flavobacteriales > Flavobacteriaceae > Flavobacterium. The sequence goes on along the minus strand of JBFYPW010000008.1, from coordinate 5,259 downwards.
TCATTTGGATCATTATCTGCAATAATATCGGTAACCCAGCGTTTTCCCATTCCTGGTGCAATTAGGGCTAATTCTTCAGCATGTTGCCCTTCGGAATGTAAATGAGTAGATAAAATTCCTTTATTCAAATCTTCTTCTCTTGAAAGTACGGCTGCTCCTGCTCCATCTCCAAAAATCACTGAAACACCTCTACCTTTATCTGACATATCTAATCCGGTAGAATGGACTTCGGATCCAATTACCAAAATATTTTTATACATGCCTGTTTTAATGTATTGGTCGGCAATTGAAATGGCATACACAAATCCAGAACATTGATTTCTAACATCTAATGCGCCAACTGTTTTTAAACCTAAATCGCGCTGCACTAACACACCAGGACCTGGAAAATAATAATCTGGTGAAAGTGTAGCAAAAATTACAAAATCTATATCTTCTTTGGCAACATTTGCACGCTGTATAGCTATTTCGGCAGCTTTAACCCCCATAGAAGTGGTGGTGTCTTCTCCCCTAATGATATGACGACGCTCTTTAATTCCTGTTCTTTCTTGAATCCATTCGTCATTGGTATCCATTATTTTGGATAAATCATCATTTGTTACAATGTTTTCTGGCACATAATAACCTAAGCCCGATATTTTTGAGTGGTACATTTTATGATATTTTTCTATGCAAATTTAAATAAAATATGCTTTATTTTATACTTATCTTTTCCTTAATGTTAGATAAACACTACTTTTTTCTTCAAAATTATTTTCTGATTCAAAAAAGACAATTTGATTGTTCCATGTTGCCTCAATCAAATAATATTTCCCTTTAAAATAGGAAGAAATTACCTCAACTTGAATATCAGATTTTTCTACAATTTGCAATTGATTGGGATAAATTAACTGCATTTTTCCATGTATTTCAATTTCATTTACTTCACCAAATAATGCAGCTGTATATGGGTATTTAGGATGATTATATAATTCAAGTGGAGTTGCTTTTTCTAAAACAGTAGTGTCTTTTAAAACGATAACCACATCTGAAAATGACAACACATCATTAATATCATGACTGGCAATTAATGTAGTAATTTGTTTATCTTTTAAATATTGAAATATTTTTCTTCTTAATTTGTTTTTTCTGAAATTATCAATGTGCGAAAATGGCTCGTCTAAAAGTAATACTTCCGGCTCTTGTGCTAAAACTCGTGCCAACGCCACACGCTGCATTTGTCCGCCACTTAAAAATTTGGCTTTTATATGTTTAAATTCAGACATTTCTACCAAATTTAAAAGCTCATCGATTCGGTCTTGTTTTTCTTTTGGATAAAAATTAGATAAAAATTTTCCAACGTTTTCACCTACTGTAATAAATGGCATTAAATCGAAATCTTGTGCTAAATATTTCATAAAAGGCATTCCTGGTACAAGATGAAATTTCGGCCCTAAAATAGGCTCTGACTTCCAAGAAAGATTGCCTTCATCGCAATCATATAATCCGTAAATAATTTTCAATAGGGTACTTTTTCCGCAACCACTTTCTCCAATAATGGCTAATTGCTGCCCTTCATTTAACGTAAATGTTAGATTTTGTAAAATGATTTTTTCTTGATAAGAAAAAGAAGGAATGGCTACGTGAAGCATTTGTAAATGTTAAGAAAATAATTCTAAAAATAAAGTGTAAATATATTACTTTAAATGAAACCAAAAAAATAAGCTGTTTTTAATAAAATAAAAATGTCAATTTGTCAGCAAAAGTAATATTGGTACTTAATTTGACTACTTAATCTACGTAAAATTAATTTAAATAAATACAATATGACATCAGGAAAAATTAATGTTTCGGTGGAGAATATTTTCCCATTGATTAAAAAATTTTTGTACAGCGATCACGAGATTTTTCTTCGTGAATTAATTTCTAACGGAACCGATGCCACTTTAAAATTAAAACATCTTACCAGCATTGGTGAAGCAAAAACGGAATACGGGAATCCGATTATAGAAATTAAAATTGATAAGGAAGGTAAAAAACTTCACATTATCGACCAAGGTATTGGTATGACTTCAGACGAAGTGGAAAAATACATTAACCAATTGGCATTTTCCGGAGCAGAAGAATTTTTAAATAAATACGAAGATTCAGCTAAAGATTCTGGAATAATAGGACATTTTGGTTTAGGCTTTTATTCTGCTTTTATGGTAGCCTCTAAAGTTGAAATTTTTACAAAATCATTTAAGGACGAGCCAGCTGCACATTGGACTTGCGATGGAAGTCCAGAATTCTCTTTAAAACCTCATACTAAAACCGATAGAGGAACCGAAATTGTATTACACATTGCAGAAGATTCATTGGAGTTTTTAGAAGAATATAAAATCCGTGAATTACTTACTAAATACAATAAATTCATGCCTGTTCCTATAAAATTTGGGACTAAAAAAGAAGCTTTGCCAAAACCAGACGATGCTGGAGACGATTATAAAGCGGAATATATTGATGTTGATAATTTCATAAACAATCCAAATCCTGCTTGGACAAAACAACCAACCGAATTGTCTGATGAAGATTACAAAAACTTTTATAGAGAATTATATCCTTCACAATTTGAAGAACCTTTATTTCACATTCATTTAAATGTAGATTATCCATTTAATTTAACGGGTATTTTATATTTTCCAAAATTAGGGTCTGATTTACAAATTCAGAAAGATAAAATTCAGTTGTATCAAAATCAAGTTTTCGTAACGGATAATGTGGAAGGAATTGTACCCGAATTTTTATTGATGCTTAAAGGTGTGGTAGATTCTCCAGATATTCCTTTAAATGTTTCCCGTTCTGGTTTACAAGCCGATAGTAATGTAAAGAAAATTTCAAATTATATTACTCGAAAAGTTGCCGATAAATTGAAATCGTTGTTTAATGAAAACCGTGAGGATTTTGAAGCAAAATGGCACGATATTAAAATTGTTTTAGAATACGGAATGCTATCTGAACCTAAATTCTATGAAAAATCTGGCGATTTTGTATTGTATCCAACAACAGAAAACAAGCATTATACTTTGGCTGAATTAAAAGAAGCAACTAAAGATTTACAAACAGATAAAGATGGAAAATTAGTTGTTTTATACGCATCAAATAAAGAAACACAGCACAGTTATATTGATATTGCAACTAGTAAAGGATACCAAGTTTTACTTTTAGATTCTCCAATTGTATCGCATTTGATTCAGAAATTAGAAGCCGACAATGAAAATTTAACTTTTGCAAGAGTCGATGCGGATCATATTGATAAATTAATCAACAAAGAAGAAGTGCAAATTTCTAAATTATCAGATACTGAAAAAGAAACCTTAAAAACGTCTTTAGAAGCTGTAATTCCTAAAGCTTATTCTGTACAATTAGAATCATTAGACAGTGATGCTACTCCATTTATAATTACGCAACCCGAGTTTATGCGTCGTATGAAAGAAATGAGTCAAAGTGGCGGCGGCGGTATGTTTGGAATGAGCAATATGCCCGAAATGTATAATTTAGTAGTGAATGCGAATTCTGAATTGGCTAATTCCATTTTACAAGCTAATGAAGAAAATCAAAAAGAATTAGTTAAAAATGCTTTAGATTTAGCTAAACTATCTCAAGGATTATTAAAAGGTGAAGAATTAACTGCTTTTGTAAAAAGAAGTTTCGAAACGCTAAAATAATAAGTACTACATATTTTAGAAATCCTGACAGACATTTTTTCTGTCAGGATTTTTTTATATGAAATGATAAAATAAATATATCTCAAAAAATTAATTCCCGATAACTGTTCCTTCTTCCTTTTTCTCGTCTTTAAGTATGTTTTGTTCTATTTTTGCTGCCTTATTTTTTGTTGGTAATTTATAATTTAAGGTAAAGCCAAATTTTCGAGTATCATTTTTATTATATGACAATAATTGATCGTTTATTGGTCGGAATAAACTTCTATTCATATTAAAAATATCATCTCCAAAAATAGTTATCGTTAATTGATCTTTTAGAAACTTCTTACTAAAAGTCATATCTAAATAATTATTAAATGGTTTATCGGCCACGAAATAAAAGTAATTTCCACCTGAAGTTATAAAACCAAATTCGGTAATAAATTTAATATCTTTTGGTAAAATTATTTGCGACATTACGTTTAAATTCCAAAAACCTTTTGTAGTTTCATTAGGAATTTGATGCAGTTGATATCCTGTATAAAGGTATAAAAAGTTGATTTTATCCGGATTAAAATCAAATTTCATCGTTTCTTTTAAGCCCTTTGTAAATAGCATATAAGGCAAAGGAAGAGCAAAATTAAAGTTATGTATCTTAACTTCCGATACGTTAAAATTACTGCTTTGCACTAAATTTCCATTTAAAATAACTTGTTGCACCACTTGATTTTTTGCACTACTTAAGTTGTACCCTAAATAAGCATAATCAAAAGCACTAATTTTAAATTCAAAATTATCAAAAATTGTAGGTTGTAAATTTGGATTACCAACCGAATTTAAATTCTGATTTTGATATGTGGTATTGTTTGGATTTAATGCAGAAGTAGATGGCAATGTAATTTTCTTGTTGTAATTCATATTTAAGAAAATTTGTGGTGATAAATTATATTGCACCGTAGCGTTTGGAAACCATCTAAATTGGTCAAACGGAATCAAATCTGCAGTGATTGTTTTTCCGTTAATTTCATATTTTTCTGCTCTGGAACCTAAAATAAAATCGAACTTATTATATTTCGCTTGAAACTCTAAATAAGTGGAAGCAGTTGTTCTTTGGTAGTCTAAATTTATGCTTCCGAAATTTTCAGCTTCAAAAAGTAGTTTTTCGTACAAAGCACCAAAACTAACTTTTCCTTCATCTAAAATTCGTAAGCCTTGCGAATAGTCAAATTTTCCATTGTAATAATTTTGATTCGAAAAATTATCTAAAACTGCATTTCTAAAAACGTTTGAAAACAAATTGAAATCATTTTTATTGTTGTTATAATTAAAAACAAAATCTAATTTTTGACTTTTATCATCAAATCTTTTCTGATACGTTATTGTAGCATCTTGTCGAGTATTATGAGATTTTCCTTTATCTGATGTAACAAATCCGAGTCCAAAACCCTCTGTTTCACTGTCGCTATTTGCCAGATTAATATCATAATTTAACAACAACCTATCCTTATTAATATCAAATGTAATTCCAGATTTTAAAAATTGCGATCTATTAATTTTATCACTTTCTACTTTTGATAAAATAGTGTTAGAACTG
>JBFYPW010000007.1:0-35826 GCA_041303115.1 Flavobacterium sp. | reverse complement strand
TATTAGATGCACCAACTCAATTACAATCATCATTTACTTTAGTTTCATTACCTGTTCAATGTTATAACGGTACAGCTACTTATAATGTAACTGCAACAGGTGGTGTAGGACCATATAGTGGAACTGGGAATTACACATTGGCAGCAGGTGTACACCCTATAGTAGTTACAGATTCTAATGGTTGTACGTCAACACAAGTAATTACTGTAACTCAGCCTACAGAACTTGTTCCACAAGTTGTACTTACAAGTCCTATTTTATGTTTTGGTGGAACTGCACAAGTTACTGTTACGGCAACAGGTGGAACAGGAGCCTATATAGGAACAGGAACATTTACTGTTACAGCAGGAGGACCTTATAATTACACAGTTACAGATGCTAATGGTTGTACGAAACAAGTATCAATAACTGTTACCCAACCAAGTCAACTATCATTTGTTATTGATTCAACTCAAAATCCAACTTGTAGTCCTGATCGTTCCTATTCAAATGGTTCAATTTGTATTACAATTAGTGGAGGTACAAATCCAACTCCAGTTGGAGCAGGATGGGTAAATATTGGGGGTAATAAATGGTGTCTAAACAATCTTTCTGCAGGAAATTACACTATTAATGTCACCGATTTAAATAGTTGTGCTTCAACAGGAGTTCAAAATGTCACACTAACAAGACCAACACCTTTACAAGCATTTATAAACAACAATATACAAGTGAATTGTGCTACTTCAACCGTAACACAAAATAATTATGTATTTGCCAATGGCGGAACTCCTCCATATACATTTACTTGGTCAGGAGGTGTAGCTTGTAATCCAGCTAACCCACAATGTATGACCACTACTATAAATGGTAATTATATTGCTTATGTGAATGATGCTGAAGGTATCGCAAATGGGTGTCCACCGATTGAAGTACCATTTGTAGTAAATTTAATAGAAATAGGTACGCCATCATTTACTTTCTCTTCATATGCATCTATCAATTGCGGTTCATTAGCAATTAAAGATCCAATATTATTTACAAATACTTCTACGGGTGATTATGCATCTTTAAGCTGGTTTGTGAATGGAGTTTTAGTATCAAATCAAGAAACATTTACACATGAATTTGATGAAGTAGGTGATTATACCGTAACACTAACAGTAAATTATACAATTGCTGGTATTACCTGTACGTATTCTGAAACAGAAGTATTAAGTATTACTAATGGATATGATATAGTAATTCCTAATGCCTTTACTCCAAATGGAGATGGTATAAATGATACAATAAGACCTGTTTATAAATGTATGGATAAAATGGAAATGAGTGTTTATGATACATGGGGTTCATTATTATATTTTGAAGAAGATACAGATTTAAAAGGATGGGATGGAACCATCAATGGTAAAGAAGCAGAAAATGGTAACTATATCATAGTTGTTCGTGCTACCACTTTTGCAGGAAAAGATTTATTTATTAATGGTCCAGTTACACTTATAAAATAGTTATGAAAAAGAAAATTTATAAAATAGTTGCATTGTATTTATTTACAAATTTATGTTTCGCACAAGATCCAATATTTACTCAGTTTTTTATGGTTCCTGAAACATTAAATGCTGGATTTACTGGAGCTAAAGGTTCAACAAATGCGGGCATTATTCATAGAACCCAATGGCCTGGTCTTGATTTTAGTATCAATACTCAATTTGCCTACGTTAATAATTGGTTTGAAGAAATCAATAGTGGATTAGGATTTTCTATATTAAATCATAAAGAAACTAAAACTAGGTATGATTTTACGCAAGCGAATTTAAATTATTGTTATGCCGTTAATTTAAATGATGAATGGTATTTTAGACCAAGTATTTCTTTAGGATTTGGATCTAAAGATTTCAGTTTTAATAATTTATTATTAGAGGATCAGGTTAATATTTATGATGGTGTTATTAATACTACAAGTATAGATCCAATTCAATTAAATGATAAATTGAATTTCTTTGATTTTGGTGCTGCATTTTTAATTAATAATAATAATTCTTGGTTTGGCTTAAATCTTAGACATTTAAATAAGCCAAATATTTCTTTAAAATATCAAGGTAATGGTGGTTTAGATATTTTTTTATCTGCACATGCTGCTTATCAAATTCAAAGAAGTGAATATACTAGGAATTATGACGAAGAAGGATTGTATTTATTGAGTAATTTTATGATGCAGGGTCCATACAATAGATTAGATGTAGGAACTCAATATGTATTTGATAAATTTTCGTTTGCTGTCTTAGCGGCTACAAATCCAATGAAAGCATCTCCACAAAGTCATTTTTTAACCTCAATTAATGCAAATGTTGGATTCAAATGGGAGGGTTGGAAATTTGGTTATTCATATGATTTTAATATGAGTAAAATTGGTCCAACTGGTGGAGTTTACGAAATATCAATTGCTTTTGATTTTGGAAATAGTAGAAACTGTTTTGGTTGTCCAACTTACTATTAAATTTGAGTTTTAAATTGTAGAAATATTCTATCAATACCCAATCAAACTAGGTTTTGATATTTCAAAATTCTGTAAACCAAAGTCTGAAGTAGAAAGCGCATTGGTTTTATACATAGGATTGCCATCCGGAATTGAAGGATAATACGATAGTGAAAATTGAAACGAGCTAAAAACAAGGAAGTCATTACTGATAATTAAGCCCATACTTATTTGCGAATACAATTTGCTATCACTAAATCCACTATTTTCTTGTCCTAACATTCCAGCTGTATAACTTAAATATGGGTTTAGACGGAAACCTAGAAATCGCCAGTGCGAATACCCTTGGGATTGTATGGTCATAAGTAATTTTTTTGTACCAAAAAGTGTAGTACTGCTAAATCCTTCAATACCATTTTGGCCCTCATTTAATGTAAGTCTATCGTAATTAGAATTTAATCGGTTGTTGCCTACAATTAATTGAGGTTTAATAAAATGCCTGAATTTCCACTTTCCATATTCTTGTAAATTGGTAAAATAAATTAGTTGCAAACTGGTAGCCGTTTGATTCGTTTTTCCCAAATCTAAAAAGGTACCAAATTCTAAATAAGTACTTAAAAAGCCAAATTTATAAAACCTACCCAATGCCATTTTTCCTCCAGCATAAAATTTGTATTCGTCATATTTTTTTTGATATCCCGTGGTTAGACTGTATACAAAACCAGACGCCACGTCTTCTACCACATTAAAATCGAAAATATATTTGTCTTGTGTAAATTTCCTTGACGTAATTCCTAAAGTAATTAAATATAGTTTTTCTACATTGTAAATATTTAAACTATCAGCATTAATAAAAGGCGTATCACTATAATTCTTATTAAAATATCGGGCACATGTTATAAAATTTGTAGTTCTATCGTATTCGGAATTTCCTTTATTTAATTGAAAAGAACGTCCTGTCCAATAGTCTTGATAATTGAATTTTGAGTTTTGAATTCTTTGCGTTTGATTCGCGTCTAAAGCATTTAATTTACTTAAATTTTGTCCAATTTGTATTCCGCCCGCCCATCGCGTATAAGCAGAAAAAAAGGGCCTTTCAATAGTAACAGATTTGTCGTAATTTCTATCAAAATCAATTTCATATTTTAGTCGGGTACTAATAAATGAATTTTTTATAGTAGGTACAAAATAATTAAAACTGTATCCAAATTGTTTACTAGTTAAACTTTTGGTGTACGAATTGGCAAGTTCGTGCCCTAAACCAAATATATTTCTTTCACTAAGATAAAATTTTGTTTTGGTAGTTGTAGGCGATACATCTGGCGCCAAACTCCAAGAATCTAAAATGGTTATCAGCACATCAACAGAATCTTGTGCGACCAATTTCATTTCAGACGTTACGCTTCTGGCAAACCTTTGGCTTCTAATTATCCTTTCGGATTCTTTCATTAAAAGCGAATCTAACGGTGCGTTTTTCTTAATAAGAAGCAAATTCTTTATTGCAAATCGTTTCGTTTTTACGTGTAACGAATTTCCTGCTTTATCAATAAATTTCTTTGGCACTTTTGTGGAATCCGTATCTGAATATCCAAAAGGATCTAACGTTTTTATTTCGATATTTCGAATAATTTTTCCTTCAAAAGTAATGTAGGTTTTGGTTTGTGTTTTTTGAAAATTACTTTTTGTTACTTTTTCTGTTTCTACCGAATGAAAAATAAGTTTATGGATAAATTTAGTAAACTTTCTTTTTTTAGAATATTTTTCAATTGCTCGATAGCCTTTTGAAGTATCTTTTTTTATCTGATTTTCTTGCGCTAAGGCAACTTGATAACTAAAAAGTATCAATATATAAAGGCCTATTTTGTGTTTGAAAATCATGAATGTTTTAAATTTCAAAAATACTATTAAATTTCATAGCATACCATATTTCTAATTTAAATTACCTTCACATTTAATAGCATAATTTATAAATTTGATTCCATTGTAACATATATCACATTTCATTATTTTAGATGTAGTATCTTTGTGAAAAAAAATAGAATATGTTCGTATTTTTAAAAAATTTATTATCATTTAAATGTCCGCGTTGTCACGAAGGAAAACTGTTTGTAAATAAATGGTATAGTTTTCCAAACGGAAATAAAATGGTTGAAAGATGTAGTGTTTGTGGTCAAAGAACAGAATTAGAACCTGGTTTTTTTCAAGGAACAGGTTATGTAAGTTATGGTTTAACTGTTGGTTTTTCGTTAATTACATTTGCTATTTGGGTATATGTAACCGGTTATACACTTCAGAATAAAGAAATTTTTTGGTGGTTGCCAGTTAATATTTTCTTTTTAATTCTATTACAACCTTGGATTATGCGTTTATCAAGAATTATTTGGTTAACCGCATTTTTTCATAGTGACGATGAATTTTTCGACAAAAAATAATCTTATGATAATTATCACAATTTTATTTAAAAATTACTACTAAATTTGTATCGTATTTAAATGAAAATGATTTCAATTTCCATTTAAAAAAATAATTAAAATATGAAAATAGAACAAATTTATACAGGTTGTTTGGCGCAAGGTGCCTATTATATCACATCAAATGGCGAAGCGGCAATAATCGATCCATTACGCGAAACAGCTCCTTATATGGATAGGTTGTCGGCAGATAATGTAAAACTAAAGTATATTTTTGAAACCCATTTTCATGCTGATTTTGTTTCAGGTCATTTGGATTTAAGTAATCAAACGGGTGCGAAAATTGTTTTTGGACCTACTGCAAAACCAGAATTTGATATTATTTCAGCTGAAGACAATCAAATATTTGAAGTTGGAAATATTAAAATAAAAGTACTACATACGCCTGGTCATACTATGGAAAGTACGTGCTATTTGTTGCTAGATGAAAACGGAAAAGATACCGCCTTATTTTCTGGTGACACGTTATTTATTGGCGATGTTGGTCGACCAGATTTGGCTCAAAAAGCAGCATCAATGACACAAGAACAATTGGCAGGGATTTTATTTCACTCTTTACGAGATAAAGTAATGACTTTAGCAGATGATGTAGTGGTATACCCAGCACATGGAGCGGGTTCTGCTTGTGGTAAAAACATGAGCAAAGAAACAGTTTCTACAATTGGCGAACAAAAACAACAAAATTATGCACTTCGTTCCAATATGACTGAAGCTGAATTTATAAAAGAAGTTACCGATGGTTTATTGCCACCGCCAGCTTATTTTGGTATGAATGTAGCTATGAATAAAAAAGGAATTCCTTCATTTTCATCAGTTTTAAATAACGGAAAAAACGCTATTGATGTTGCCGACTTTGAACAACTTGTTGAAGACAGTGGCGCTTTGATTTTAGATACGAGAAATCCGGCAGATTTTTCGAAAGGATTTGTACCTCAATCTATAAATATTGGAATTAGTGGTGACTTTGCACCTTGGGTTGGCGCTTTGATTGCCGATGTAAATCAACCAATCGTTTTAGTTACAGATTCTGGTAAAGAAGAAGAAACCGTTACACGATTATCTCGAGTAGGATTTGATTCGGTATTAGGGCATTTAAAAGGTGGTTTTGAAGCTTGGAAATCAGCTGGATTTGACGTGGATACCATAAATAGAATCACCGCGGCTCAATTTAAAAATGAAGTTAAAATTGGCGAAAGTAAAGTAGTAGATATTAGAAGAGAAAGTGAATACGAAGCAGAACATATTGAAGACGCATATAGCAAACCTTTAGCTTATATTAATGATTGGGTGAAAGACATCAATCCAAACGAACACTTTTTTATGCATTGTGCCGGAGGCTATAGAAGTATGATAGCTGCTTCTATTTTACAAGCCCGTGGTTATAGAAACTTTTCAGAAATTGAAGGTGGTTTTAATGCCATTGCGAAAACAGATTTACCTAGAACTGACTTTATGTGTCCTAGTAAAGTATTGTAATTTACATGAGAATAATAACCGTACTTTTTTGTTTTTATTTGTTCGTATTGATGGCGCTTCCATCTGTGCGAGTAGTAAAAATACAATTTAGTGAAGGTTGTCAATCTTCTTGTGACAAAAGTAACTTTGAAAATAATGATGGTTGCGAAAAAGGTAAGATTATTATGAGTTTAAATTTTACTCCGGTGAGTTATATTACAACTAAAATATATTCAGCTACCCCTCAAAAATTTGTAATTACTTCAAAAAAAGAAACAATCTTTTATCATAAAAATTTACTATCCAACTATCAAAATACCATTTGGCAACCGCCTAAAATTATATCGTAGTTACATACATAACATCTATTTTACTGTTTTCACAAATTTGTTGTCAACAGTGTAACTATTAGTATAAACAAAATGAAAAAATATATTTTCCTTGCAATCTTATTTTATAAAGTAGGATTTGCACAAAGTACATTTGATTATAATGTACAAATAACTCCAATTACAATTTCTACTTTACCAGGATTACATTCGTATGCTTTTGCTCAACATAACGGAAAATGGTTAATTATTGGTGGAAGAAAAGATGGGGTACATGCCAGACAACCTTTTAATGCGTTTCCTAATTCTCAGAATAACAATTTGATTTATGTAGTAGATATTGCTACACAACAAACTTGGTCCGTTACATTAGAAACTTTGACAACAGGTTTAAAAGAGCAATTACAAGCTACAAATTTCAACTTTTATCAAGATGGAAATTCGTTGTATGTCATAGGTGGTTATGCATATTCAACTTCTTTGGATGATCATGTAACTTTTAATAAATTAACAAGTATTAATGTACCCAATTTAATTGATTCGATTATTAACGGTACACCAATAACTACAAATTTTAAACAAATTGCCAATCCAATATTTCAAAATACTGGAGGACAATTGGGTAAAATTGGAACTAATTTTTATTTAATTGGTGGTCAGATATTTACAGGAAGATATAATCCAATGAATAATCCAACTTTTACACAAACTTATATAAATAAAATACAAAAATTTAATATTGATAATTCAGGTTTGCAATTAAGTTTTTCCAATTATTCGTTTTTGGAAGATGCGGTTCATTTGCATCGCCGCGATTATAATTTGGTGCCTCAAGTATTTCCAAATGGAGAGGAAGGCTACACGATTTCATCGGGTGTTTTTCAAATAAATGCTGATTTACCCTTTTTGTATCCAATAGATATTAAGTCTAATGGATATTATCCTCAAACACAGTTTAATCAGTATTTGAGTAATTATCATAGTGCAAAAGTTGGATTATTTGATAGCGCCACAACTAAAATGCACAATTTGTTTTTTGGTGGAATTAGCCAGTATTATTATAACGGAACTACTTTGGTACAAGATAATAATGTGCCTTTTGTAAAAACCATTAGTAGAACAACACGTGCTGCAAATGGTGATTTGTCTGAATATAAGTTAGATGTTGAAATGCCTAATTTTAAAGGGGCAGGGGCAGAATTTATTCCAAATAAAACGTTACCACATTATTCAAACGAAGTGATTAAATTAAATGATATTGTAGCTAATGAATTTGTTATTGGGCATATATATGGTGGAATTGATAGTCCAACTCAAAATCCGTTTACAAATAATCAAACCAATACAACAAGTGCTGGCGCAACAATATATGAAGTAAAATTAATTAAAAATGCGTCCTTGGGACAAATTAGTATTGATGGTAAAAATGTTTTTTCATTTACAGTTTCTCCAAACCCAACAAATGATAATTCGGTATCTGTTCAATTTAATTTACCTTATTTAGCAACTTTAGATTATTTTGTTACAAATGTAAATGGTCAATTACTAGATGAAGGAGAAATTGACGGAATGCACGAAGGCGAAAACACCATGACTTTTAATTTAGTAAATACTTCAGATAAAATTCAGTTTATTACATTTATTTTAGACAATAAATTTTATTGCACTAAAAAAATAATTATCAATTAACAACAAATAATAATAACAATTAAAATTTAAACAAATGAAAAATTTATTTTTAACAATGTCAGTAGTATTTTTATTTACAGCTACTACAAATGCTCAAGAACCTAAACAAAAGAAGAAAGTGAAAACAGAAAAATCATGTTCTGTAAATGGAAAAAAATGTTGTGGAGAATCAAACAAAAAAGAGGCTTCATGCGATTCTAAAAAAACAGAAAAAAAATAATAAACTTTTTTGATTAACTTTTTTAAGTGCATACAAACTTTTGTATGCACTTTTTTTTATTTAATTTTACCAATTAATATCAATTAGTTTTAATGAAAAAAGTAATACTTATCACTGGCGGTTCTTCAGGAATTGGAAAAGCAATTGGCGAATTTTTATTAGATAAAGAATATATTGTGTATGGTACAAGTAGAAACGCCGCTGCAATTTCTAATTCTAAAATTAATTTAATTGATTTAGATGTAAGAAATTCGGATTCTATTAAAGCCTGTATTGCTAAAATTATAGAATTAGAAGGCAGAATAGATGTGTTAATTAATAATGCAGGAGTAGGAATTACGGGTCCTCTTGAAGAAATTCCATTAGAAGAAATTAAGAACAACTTTGAAACCAATGTTTTTGGACCTATCGAAACCATGAAGGCCGTTTTACCCCAAATGCGTCTTCAAAAAAGTGGTCTGATTATTAATATTACTTCCATTGCAGGTTATATGGGATTGCCTTTTAGAAGCGTTTATTCCTCGTCAAAAGGCGCTTTAGAATTAATTACCGAATCCTTACGAATGGAAACTAAATCCTTTGGAATCCATATTACCAATGTGGCTCCAGGTGATTTTGCTACCGATATTGCTTCCAGACGATTTCATGCTCCAGTACAACAAGGTTCTGCATATGAAACGGTATATCAAAATCAGTTAAACATGATGAATGCACACGTTTCTGGTGGAAGTAATCCTTTAGAAATGGCTGTTGCAATACACAAAATTATCGAAACTAAAAATCCTCGTATTCATTATAAAGTAGGCGCATTTATGCAAAAATTTTCTATTGTTTTAAAGCGCATCTTACCGGATAAAATGTACGAAAAGATACTAATTAATCATTACAAATTATAAAATCAAAAAGTAGAATCTGTAAAAAGAAATAGAATATTGTATTTCATTTTCCTACTTTTGTACGCACAAACAACACACAACAAATTTAAATTCAAAAAACATGAAATTTTTTATTGACACAGCAAATTTAAAAGACATTGCTGAAGCACAAGCTTTAGGAATTCTTGATGGTGTAACTACAAATCCATCATTAATGGCTAAAGAAGGTATTACTGGAAAAAACAATATCTTAAAGCATTATGTAGACATTTGTAACTTAGTTGATGGCGATGTAAGTGCAGAAGTAAATGCCTTAGATTTTGAAGGAATGGTAAAAGAAGGTGAAGAATTAGCCGATTTACACGAACAAATTGTGGTAAAATTACCAATGACTAAAGAAGGAATTAAAGCATGTAAATATTTTTCAGATAGAGGAATTAAAACCAACGTTACTTTAATATTTTCAGCAGGTCAAGCTTTGTTAGCTGCAAAAGCAGGAGCAACTTATTGTTCTCCATTTTTAGGACGTTTAGATGATATTTCAACTGATGGTTTAAATTTAATTGATGAAATTCGTCAAATTTATGACAACTATAGTTTTGAAACTCAAATTTTAGCGGCTTCTGTGCGTCACACTATGCACGTTGTTAATTGTGCTAAAATTGGTGCAGATGTAATGACAGGACCTTTATCTTCAATTACTGGATTATTGAAACATCCATTAACAGATATTGGTATTGCTCAGTTTGTAGCGGATTTCGAAAAAGGAAATAAATAATATTTTTACACATAAAAAAGGCGTCTCGAATCATCGGGACGCCTTTTTTTTGTTATAAAATTATTTCTATTGTAAATAACTTTCAAAATTAGCATCAAACAAGCTTACAAAGGCATTGTTTATCGTGCCATTTTTATTAATTATCATGGTGCGATACACTTTGTTAATGACCCAATTATTTTGAAGTTCTTTAAAGTCAGTAGCTCTTAATTCTATTGAATTGCTAAAGTTTTTATCTTTTATTTCTTTTAACCAATCTTCTTGGCTATTATTGATGTTTATGGCAATAAATTGAATTGAAGAATATTTTGCTTTTAATTCATCGATTTTTTTATGAGAATAAAAAGAATGTGAATCGGATTGTTTGTTCCAAAAGTATATAATTGTTTTTTTAGTGATTAGTTTATTTAAATCGACTGGTTGATTGTTCATGTCTAACAAACTAACTTTTGGTAATACATTATTGTTTCTTAATTTCTGAATATTACTTGCCGTTTCCATGACTTTAGATTTCATTTTTTTATCGGAAACCATTTTTGAATATAAGGTAAAAAATTTACCATTATTAACAGAACATTGATCTGAAAGCAAATACATATTGGCTATATTGTTTATAACCAAATTTTTAACGTGTTTGTTTTTAACCAGCGTATCTACAATTTCAAGTTTTTTAATATTGTTTTCTAAACTCATATCGTCTAAGTTTCCTTTGTTTTTGGTTAGTACAATATTATTAAGCATGCTTGTCATGTAATTAATAAACGGAGAATAGTATAATAAATTGGCTTGATTCACATCAATTTTTTTTCTGTAATTGTAGTACGATTTTTGTAATTTGTTTTTGATGTTTTTACCTGTTTTAAATTCGTGTACTATAGGAAAAACTTCTTTTTTGTAGGCATAATTTAATAAAATATTAGCTTTTGCTACTTCATCAAATTCTTCAGACCATTTGATAAATGATTTTCTTTTGCGGTATAATTCTGTAATTTTTTTATTTGAAGCTTCTAAATATTTAGAAAATACTTTTTCGGGTTGTTCGTAAACATCAAATAAATCATTTTTTAATTTCATGTCTTTTAAATACAATTCCATCATGAAATTGTTTTTCTCATCACCACGTCCGCAAAACATTAAGGTATTATCAAAATCATTGCTGTTTAAACGAATCATCAAACTATCATTTTTGTCAAAAAACACATATTGATATTCGGGATCGTGTTTAAAACTATACAAACCTGGAGTTAACGAATCAAATTTATGAAAAAAGCGATTGTTCTTATCTAAATAAAAAGTATCCACCACTTTGTCATTTTTCATAAAAACAACAAAATTATTCTTTGGATTTTCAATTTCACCACCAAAGTACGCCACATGATTTTCACCTATGAAGCCATCTTTACAAGATACTAAAAAGGTTGCAAGAAGTAAGAAAAAAAAGTATTTAATGAAATTGTAATTTTTTTGCATAGTTTTATTTAAACATAATAACAAATGTATTTGATTTAATACAGTTAAGATGTTAATGTAGCGTTAAAAATTACAAATAGAATATTAAAATAAAACTGTGAAAACTCGTTGCTTTTTGCTAATTTTGCGGTAAATTAAAATTAAAATAGATGCTTACAATTTCAAATTTATCGGTACAATTTGGTAAAAGAATTCTATTCGATGAAGTAAATACCACATTTACCCAAGGAAACTGTTATGGGATTATTGGCGCCAACGGTGCCGGAAAATCAACCTTTTTAAAAATCATAGCTGGTGAATTGGATCCTACTTCAGGAAGAGTGATTTTAGAACCAGGTAAACGTATGTCGGTTTTAAACCAAAACCACAATATGTTTGATGAATTTACGGTTTTAGACACGGTATTAATTGGTAATAAAACGTTACACGCTGTTAAATCTGAAATGGATGCTTTGTATGCCGATTATGATGATAAAAATGCAGATAGAATAGGCGAGTTGCAATTGCAATTTGATGAAATGAATGGTTGGAATGCAGAAAGTGATGCGGCTACTTTATTATCAAATTTAGAAATTGAAGCGGAACATCATTATACTCTGATGGGTGAAATGGACGGAAAATTAAAAGTTCGTGTGTTGTTAGCTCAAGCATTATTCGGAAATCCAGATGTTTTGATTATGGATGAGCCTACTAATGATTTGGATTTTGAAACCATCGGTTGGTTAGAAAATTTCTTGGCCAATTATGAAAATACAGTTTTAGTAGTTTCGCATGACCGTCACTTTTTAGATGCGGTTTGTACACATATTTCCGATATCGATTTTGCGAAAATTACGCATTATTCAGGTAATTATACTTTTTGGTATGAAAGTAGCCAATTAGCGGCGCGTCAGAAAGCACAACAAAATAAAAAGGCAGAGGAGAAAAAAGCAGAATTAGAAGAATTTATTCGTCGTTTTAGTGCCAATGTGGCGAAATCTAAACAAGCTACTTCTCGTAAAAAAATGATTGAAAAATTAAACTTAGATGAAATTAAACCATCAAGTAGAAGATATCCAGCTATTATTTTTGAAACTGAGCGTGAAGCGGGTGACCAAATTTTAAACGTACAAAATTTATCAGCTTCTCAAGATGGTGACGTTTTATTTAAAGACGTTCATTTAAATATGGCTAAAGGTGATAAGATAGTTGTTTTCTCTAAAGATTCTCGTGCTACAACTGCTTTTTATGATATATTAAACGGATTAAAAAAACAAGATTCTGGAACGTTTGATTGGGGAATTACCACCACGCAATCGTACTTGCCAGTTGAAAATCATAGTTTTTTTGATGGAGTAGATTTAAACTTAGTTGACTGGTTACGTCAATGGGTAAAAACAGAAGAAGAACGCGATGAAGTGTATGTTCGTGGTTTCTTAGGAAAAATGATTTTCTCAGGCGAAGAAGCCTTGAAAAAATGTAATGTCCTTTCCGGAGGTGAAAAAGTACGTTGCATGTTGTCTCGTATGATGATGATTCGTGCCAATGTGTTAATGTTGGATGAACCTACCAATCACTTAGACTTAGAATCTATTACTGCATTTAACAACTCACTGAACAACTTTAAAGGCTCTATTTTATTAACCACACACGACCATGAATTTGCTCAAACAGTTGGAAATAGAATTTTAGAAATTACGCCAAATGGTGTTATCGACCGTTACATGACATTTGATGAATATTTAGAAGACGATAAAATTAAAGAATTACGTACTAAAATGTATTCGTAATTTACGGTTTACGATTTTGGATTTACGAATTGATATTTAAATAAAAATCCCGAGTTTTGCTCGGGATTTTTCGTAGATTGTATATCTAAAATCGTAAATAAGATTATTCTTCCAATAAATCTGGTCTTCTAGCTAAAGTGTGTTCATATGCTTTTTGTTCACGCCATTTTTCAATTTCTGGAAAGTTGCCGCTTAATAAAATTTCAGGAATTTTCATGCCTTTATATTCTGCAGGTCGGGTATAAATTGGTGGTGACAATAAATTATCTTGAAAACTATCCGTTAGGGCAGAAGTTTCATCATTCAAAACGCCAGGAATCAAACGAAATAAGGCATCGCATAAAATTACAGCACCCAATTCACCACCTGATAACACATAATCGCCAATAGAAATTTCTTTAGTAATATGCATATCGCGCACACGTTGGTCAACGCCTTTATAATGGCCACATAAAATGATTAAATTTCCTAACATCGACATAGAATTTGCCATTTTTTGATGTAGCGTTTCTCCGTCTGGAGTCATGTAAATGATTTCATCGTAGTCGCGTTCACTTTTTAGTTTGGTAATGCAATCATCAATAGGTTGAATATTCATCACCATTCCAGCGCCACCACCAAATTGGTAATCGTCCACACTTTTTTGTTTGTTTGTGCTATAATTGCGTAAGTTATGAAAATGGACTTCTACCAAGCCTTTATCAATGGCTCTTTTCATCATCGAACCTTCAAATGGACTTCTAATTAATTCTGGTAAAACAGTTATGATATCTACGCGCATGATGATTTTGTTTTCTTTGTTTCAGATTTTAAGTTGCAAAGATAATCAACAAAAACCTGAAACCTGAAACTTGAAACAATTAATTTAAACCCCAAATTGTCGTAAATGATGGTCAATATGTTTCCAATGTAAATTATTCCATTCATCTGCAGTCATATAGCCCCAAAAAGGGTGTTTTTTACAACTTATAGCATCAAAACCAGCTTGAAAACGAGAAAAATTAGTAATTAATTCATTCTTAATTACTTCAAAATCGAAATTAGTATCGTATTTAAATTCTTTGGCAGTTGGACTGTTCTTGTCAAATTGTGGCTTTTTTAGAATCATGCTTTTCATCATTGGAGCTAAAATTTTCCAAATAAATGGAATCCTAAGTTCTTTCTCATTAAAAGCTACTAAAACGGCATCATTACAATGTTTTAGCATTTGGTCTACACTCATTTTTCCCCATAATGCTTGAGAATCTGAAGATAATGAATTGATTCTTGAAATAATTTCTTGATTTTCTGTTGGGTTAAATATTGATTTCATGTTGATATAATTTTGCTTAAAAACCAATCAAATATACTCAAAAAAGTAGTAAATTTGCACTTTAATTTAAAATCAAAAGCAATGCAAGACGGAATTTACGCTAAATTTAATACAGCAAAAGGTTCAATTTTAGTAAAGTTAACTCACGATAAAACGCCTGGAACGGTTGGAAACTTTGTTGGTTTGGCTGAAGGGCAATTAGAAAACAAAGCAAAACCAATGGGAACGCCATATTATAATGGTTTGAAATTTCATAGAGTTATTCCAGACTTTATGATTCAAGGCGGTTGCCCACAAGGTCAAGGAACTGGTGGCCCAGGTTACCAATTTGATGATGAATTTCATCCAGAATTAAAACATGATAAACCTGGAGTTTTATCTATGGCAAATGCTGGACCTGGAACTAATGGTTCACAATTTTTTATTACACATGTTCCAACCAATTGGTTAGATGGTAAGCATACTGTTTTTGGACAAGTTGTAGAAGGACAAGATGTTGTGGATGCAGTAGCTGGAAATGATGCTTTAGATTCAATAGAAATTATTAGAGTTGGTGCTGAAGCAGAAAAATGGAATGCTATTGAAGCATTTAGAACATTTGAAGGTTCTCGTGAAAAAAGAATTTTAGAACAAAAACAAGCTGCTGAGGCGGCCATGGAAAAATTAGCAGCAGGTTTTTCAAAAACAGAAAGCGGCTTACGTTATCAAATTATCCAAAAGGGTAGTGGTAAACAAGCAGAAAAAGGTAAAAAAGTTTCTGTTCACTATCAAGGTGCTTTAGAAAACGGTCAAGTTTTTGATTCATCTTATAAAAGAAAGCAGCCTATTGATTTTCAATTAGGAGTGGGTCAAGTAATTGAAGGATGGGATGAAGGTATTGCCTTATTACAAGTAGGTGATAAAGCTCGTTTTGTAATTCCATCGTATTTAGGATATGGAAGTACTGGTGCTGGAGGGGTTATTCCACCAGATGCTACTTTAGTATTTGACGTTGAATTAATGGATGTGAAATAGAGTAGGCAGTATTCAGTTTTTAGTAATCAGTAAGAATTGAGTAAAAAAATAATATATAAAATCCGTTTCGATACCAAATCGTTACGGATTTTTTTTATATTTGAAAATCTAAAAATAAAATAATGAAATCAAGCGTATTAATTGGATTAGTGGTTGTATCAGTTGTAGTAGGCTGTGCGCCAAAAAAAGTTGTGGTAACAGAGGAAGTTCCGGTTGTTAAAGAAATCGCAGCAGAAAAGTTAGAAATAACAGCAGAAGTTATTGCTGAAGGTAAAAATTTGTACACTACCAGTTGTGCGGATTGTCATAGTTTATATGAAAAAGAAAGCTTTACTGCAGAACAATGGAAACCGATAGTTATTCGCATGCAAAAAAACACCAAACTTACCGATTTACAGCGTGAAAAAATTTATGCTTATTTAACGACACCGCAATTTTAATATATTATAAACCCACTTTGGTTCGTTGTTTGCGAATGTTCAATTATGAAGAAATTTTTATTGCTTGTTTTTATTTCAACTTTTGGCTTTTCACAAGAGGGTTTGCCGCATTGTGGGTATGATTTTACTACCTATTTGGTAGCCAATCCTATTGATAGTGCTACTAAAAAAATCATTAACGATTTACAGATTACATTAATTGATAGCCAAGGAAATGAAGTGGTTAATACCAATAATGAGTTTAGTTTAATTCATAAAGATAAAACCTTAACTTTTGCTAAAAATTACAGAGTTACATTAGCAAATGCCGAAGAAAAATGGTTTTACAATATTTGCGAAGACCAATATTTATTGCAATTGAAAGCAAATTTTATTCCAGAAGAAAAAGGGTATTCTATAAAAATAAGCGATACTTTAAACCGTTATGCAACAACAACTGTACCTGTTTTTAATACTAATTTATTCGTATTATGTACGACAAAAGTAAAAAGCTTTGGTCCGAAAATGACAAATAATATGATTACTATTGAAATGAGTAAATAGTTAATTTTCTGATTGAGTAGTTGAAATTATAGTACTATCTTTTACAATTACTTTTTCTGGAGCTGCTTCTTTCTTTATGATGGGAATATAAATTTCTGTCACCCATTTTGATGGTGCGCTGACTTCAGGAATTGATTTTTTATATATACCTATATAAATACCTTTTTTGTCTTCATTATACTTGTTTTTTAACATATACGCTCTTGTTTTTGCCCACGCTTTTTTCATGTGCGAATAATCACCTTTTAATGTGGTTTTTATTGCTAAAAAAGATTCGTGTTTTCTACCTTGTATTTGACTGTCAGGAGTGGTTAGTACCTCCTCTTTTACAGGTACGCACATGGCATATACTATTTTATTAGGATTCGCATTATTTTGAAACAGTACAAAAGGCTTATCTAAAGTTTCAATGTTATTAGACTTGATGAAATTTTTCATAGTCTTTAATAATGCCTTTGATTTTTTAGGAAAATCTTTAACCAAACAAGAATCTTTTTGTTCAATATAATTTATTTTTGGTCGGTTTGCCAAACCTTCTACTTTAATATTGTATTCGCCTAATTCACTAACAAAATACGTGTTTATTTTATTTAAACTTTCTTGAATTTGAGTTCCAACATAATTTGTAA
The DNA here is from genome assembly GCA_041303115.1 of Flavobacterium sp. Classification (GTDB taxonomy): domain Bacteria; phylum Bacteroidota; class Bacteroidia; order Flavobacteriales; family Flavobacteriaceae; genus Flavobacterium. The sequence goes on along the minus strand of JBFYPW010000007.1, from coordinate 18,377 downwards.
TTCCTCCATTTAATACTGAATATATTTTTTCAGTAAATGACAAATCTCCTTTAATGGTAACAGATGCTATTGTTCCTGTATTTGTTTTTTTAAATTTCCAATGCAATGTTTGCTTGTTATTGTCTTGAATATAGAGTTGTGCAATGGAATCTTTTTGAGCAAAAGTGGTAATAATAGTATTTTCAGAATCCCATTTTACATATGATTTTTCACCAACAGTATTTTCAGAAGTAGTATATTTAATATTTTCATCGGTATTAAATTGTTGCCAGTCATTCCAATTTAAAAAATCGTTTACATATTCAAAAACGAAAGGAGTAGGTGTGCTGATTTCTTTTTGTTTTGTAATTTGATAGGTTGCGGGTTGCGTTGCCACAAACACAATAAACGCCAAAAGGAATAGCAGAAATAAAAGCGATAAATATTTTAATATTTTCATTTATTATGGGGATTTAAATCAAATATAATAAATTATTCTTTTATGAACCCTTTAATTAAAAATAAGAATAAAATAAAAAGTAAAAAACCTAAAACAATCCATTTTACTCCTTTATATTGCTGTTTATGAATGTTTTTATCCTTTAAATACATAAAAACAATAATTGTGATAAAAGAGATTGCAAATAAAATCGCAAATACGGTTTGTCCTTTTGAAAACATGTTGATAATTTTTTTTTCAAATTTAAGGATTACAAGTTTTAAAATATAATTTTATACCATATAATATCAAAAAAAAGTTTGCTACGAATTATCAAATTTCAATTAATGCTAAAACTTATACTATGCAAAAACAATTAGAAGCTGTAAAATTATTTCATACCACTTATGGTTTAGGAGTAAGTGAAAACATGAAAGCCGATTTAGGCACACAAAAAAACAATCTTCGTTTTGAATTAATGAAGGAAGAAAACGAGGAATATTTAGAAGCTGTACAAAATAACGATATTGTCGAAATTGCGGATGCACTTGGCGATATGTTATATATTTTATGTGGTACTATTTTAGAACACGGGTTGCATCATAAAATTGAAGCTGTTTTTGATGAAATTCAGCGAAGTAATATGAGTAAATTGGGAGAAGACGGAAAACCTATCTACAGAGAAGACGGAAAAGTAATGAAAGGTCCGAATTATTTTAAGCCAAATTTTGAAGCTATTTTGAAGTAATAACTGATGTGTTAAACAAAAAAAATCCTTAATTCACATTAAGGATTTTTTTATGACTATAAATAAATATTATTCGTTAACTAAAACATACTCTCCAGAAGCTAAAAGTGCTTCTGCTTTTTTGTATTTCATAGTTTCACTTTTTCCACTCATAACGTTTTTAATTGTTACGTTGTCGTTTCTGTTGATTTTTGGTTGATCACGAATGATAGTTTCTGTAACTGCTGGGCGTTGTTGTGCTTGATTTCCAGCTTCTCTATTTGCTTGCGCTAATTCATCAGAATCTATCGTGTCTTTTGATTCGGTGTAATTTGATTTTTTTGTAACTTGTTTGGCTTCCTGAATGTTGTTTGCATTTTGAGAAGGCAATTCTCCTTTAAATAAAAATGAAATTACATCTTTATTAACTTGTTCAATCATGGCTTTAAATAATTTAAAGGCTTCAAATTTATAAATTAACAATGGATCTTTTTGTTCGTGTACCGCTAATTGAACCGATTGTTTCATTTCATCCATTTTGCGTAAATGTTTTTTCCAGGATTCATCTACAATAGCCAAAGTGATGTTCTTTTCGAAATCTGTAATTAACGATTTTCCTTCTGATTCGTAGGCTTTTGTTAAATTCGTAACTACATTTAAGGTTTTAATTCCATCTGAAAAAGGCACTACAATTCTTTCAAATTGACCGTTATTATTTTCGTAAACATCTTTAATTATCGGATACGCTTCTTTTGCATCACGAACTACTTTTTCATCGTAATATGCATACGCTGCTTTATATGTTTTGGCAACAATTTGTTGTATGTTTAATTTTGCAAATTCAGTTTCTGTAACTGGAGCAGTTATAGAAAATGTTCGTATTAATTGAAATTCGAAGTTTTTAAAATCATTTACAATTTTGTTGTTTTCTACAATGACTTCACAAGTATCATAAATCATGTTTACGATATCTACTTTTAAACGCTCACCTTGTAAGGCATGACGACGACGTTTGTACACCACTTCACGTTGTGAATTCATAACATCATCATATTCTAATAAACGTTTTCGGGTTCCAAAGTTGTTTTCTTCTACTTTTTTCTGTGCACGTTCGATAGATTTTGTCATCATAGAATGCTGAATTACTTCACCTTCTTTTAATCCCATTCTATCCATAACTTTTGCGACTCTCTCTGAACCGAACAAACGCATTAAGTTATCTTCCAATGAAACATAAAATTGTGAACTTCCTACATCTCCTTGACGACCCGCTCTACCACGTAATTGACGGTCTACACGACGAGAATCATGTCGTTCTGTCCCTATAATAGCTAATCCACCAGCTGCTTTTACTTCTGGTGATAATTTAATATCGGTTCCACGACCAGCCATATTTGTTGCAATAGTTACCACGCCTGGTTTTCCTGCTTCAGCTACAATTTCAGCCTCGCTTTTATGCATTTTCGCATTCAATACATTATGATTGATACCACGCATTTTAAGCATTCTACTTAATAATTCTGAAATTTCTACAGAAGTTGTACCAATTAAAACGGGTCTTCCTGCGTTTGAAAGTGCTACTACATCTTCAATAACTGCATTGAATTTTTCACGAACCGAACGATAAATTAAATCTTCTCTATCAATACGAGACATCGGTTTGTTTGTTGGGATTTCAACTACATCTAATTTGTAAATTTCATTAAATTCCCCTTCTTCTGTAATGGCTGTTCCCGTCATACCTGCTAATTTGCTGTACATACGGAAGTAATTTTGCAAAGTAACTGTCGCAAAAGTTTGAGTGGCTGCTTCGATTTTTACGTTTTCTTTCGCTTCAATAGCCTGGTGTAACCCATCAGAATAACGACGACCATCCATAATACGACCTGTCGATTCGTCAACAATCAATACTTTGTTGTCCATAATTACATATTCTGTATCTTTTTCGAAGACAGCATAGGCTTTTAATAATTGCGTAAGCGTATGAATTCTTTCTGATTTTACAGAAAACTCTCTGTATAAATCTTCTTTTAATTCTGCTTCAGCATCTTTATCTAAATTTTGTTTTTCGATAGCTGAAATTCCAGTTGAAATATCTGGTAACACAAAGAAATTTTCATCTGTATCTTGTGATAAAAATTTGATTCCATTATCGGTTAATTCTACTTGATTGTTTTTTTCTTCGATAACAAAGTATAACGCCTCATCTACTTTTGGCATTTCTCTATTATTATCTTGCATGTGAGCATTTTCTGTTTTTTGAAGAATTTGTTTGATTCCTTCTTCAGATAAAAACTTAATTAATGCTTTATTTTTAGGATACGCACGGTAGGTTCTTAATAATTGAAAACCACCATCTTTAACATTTCCTTCTTTAATTAATCGTTTCGCTTCAGTTAAGCAATCTGTTGCAATACGTTTTTGTAAATTGAAAAGATTTTCCACTTTTGGTTTTAATTCTAAAAACTCGTGTCGGTCTCCATCTTCAACAGGTCCAGAAATAATTAAAGGAGTTCTTGCATCATCAACTAATACTGAATCGACCTCATCTACAATGGCGTAGTTGTGTTTTCTTTGTACTAAATCTTCTGGTGAATTCGCCATATTATCACGTAAATAATCGAAACCAAATTCGTTATTCGTACCATAAGTAATATCGGCATTATATGCTTTTCTTCTTGCTTCTGTATTTGGTTGGTGATTGTCAATACAATCAACAGTTAAACCGTGAAATTCAAATAAAGGTGCTTTCCAAGTACTATCACGTTTGGCTAAATAGTCATTTACTGTAACTAAATGCACTCCGTTTCCTGTAAGTGCGTTTAAGTAAAGTGCAAGAGTTGCAACTAACGTTTTACCTTCTCCGGTTTGCATTTCGGCAATTTTACCTTGATGTAAAACAATACCACCCATTAATTGAACATCATAATGAATCATATCCCAAGTGATTGGCTTTCCTGCAGCATCCCAAGAATTTGCCCAATTTACTTCTTCACCAACAATGGTAATATAAGGTTTTGTTGCAGAAAGTTCTCTGTCTTTTGCAGTAGCAGTAACGGTAATTGTTGTGTTTTCTTTAAATCTACGAGCCGTTTCTCTTAATACAGCAAATGCTTCAGGAAGGATTTCATTTAGTGTTTTTTCAGAAATTTCGTAGGCTTCATTTTCTAATTTATCAATTTCAGCATAAATAGTTTCTCTAGCATCAACATCAATTGTGTTTTCTGCTTCCGATTTTAAAGCTTCAATTTTAGCATCTTTTTCAGCACGAGCTTGATTAATTTTATCTTTAAACAAAGCCGTTTTTGCTCTTAATTCGTCGTGAGAAATTGATTTTAATGCTTCTTGATAAGAATTAATCTTATTCACAATTGGTTGAATGGCTTTGATGTCATTAGCAGATTTATCACCTACAAATATTTTTAATATCGAATTTACAATACTCATAATCTTTATTTTATATATGTTTTACCTTACGGTTGTATTCATTTGTAAAGATAACCAAAAAAAAAGCCTCACCGAAGAGACTTTTTATTAGGCTATTTATTTTTAATATTCATCCTCGTTCCAAAGATAATCTTCATCAGTAGGATAATCTGGCCAAATTTCTTCCATCGACTCATAAATTTCACCTTCATCCTCTATAGACTGTAAGTTTTCTACCACTTCTAATGGTGCTCCAGCTCTGATGGCGTAGTCAATTAATTCGTCTTTTGTAGCAGGCCAAGGCGCATCACTTAAATATGATGCCAATTCTAATGTCCAATACATCTTATTTAGATTTTATAGTTTAATGCAAAAATAAATTTATTAGTTAAAAAGACAAGTTTTTTTTGAATTATTTTTTAATAAATTTTAAGAACTTAATTTTCTTAAATTCCAAAACATAAAAAACAAATTCCAAATAGTTAAAATTCAAATATTTAATTATTTAAAACGTATTCCTTTTTTGGGTTTTGAAATTTATAATATTGGGATTTCTAAAACTTATTTTCTAGGTATCCACTTTACTTCTTCAGCGTTTAAATCATAAGACAACTTTCGTGCCAATACAAATAAATAGTCAGAAAGTCGGTTTAAATATTTAATTGCAATCTCTGCAACGGGTTCATTATGGTCTAAATGCACGGCTAAACGCTCAGCTCTTCTGCATACACAACGCGCTATATGACAATATGACACGGTTGTATGTCCGCCTGGCAAAACAAAATGCGTCATTGGTGGCAATGCCTCTTCCATAGCATCAATTTCTTTTTCTAGTAATTCGATATCGCTTTCAATTATACCTAAGTTTTGTAACCGTTTTTCGCCGTTTTTTAATACTACTTTTTCAGGTGGTGTGGCTAAAATAGCACCAACAGTAAATAATCTGTCCTGAATTTCGATTAAAATGTCTTTGTAATGCGTATTGAACTCTTGATCACGAATTAATCCAATATGCGAATTTAACTCGTCAACTGTTCCATAGCTTTCAATTCTTATATGGTCTTTTGGTACACGAGTGCCGCCGAAAAGGGCAGTAGTTCCAGTATCACCTGTTTTAGTATATATTTTCATTTTTGAGATTCAAATGTTTTTAAAAATTGTTGTATTTCGAGTTACGAATTTTATTCTTTATTTTTTTGTAATGAAACCAGAACACCAACTGTTATGGATAATGCAATAAATGCTAATGATAACCATTCTGGGAAAAATTCTGGAAAATGATGAATCAATAACATTTTTACACCAACAAAAGTCAAAATTGCAATTAAACTGTATTCAATATAACTAAATTTTTCAATCATATTCGCTAAGAAGAAATACATGGAACGCAATCCTAAAATTGCAAAAATATTAGAACTGAATACTAAAAATGGGTCAGAAGTAATCGCTAAAATTGCCGGAACACTGTCTAAAGCAAAAATCACATCCATTACTTCAATGACAATAAGTGCAATGAATAAAGGTGTTACGTAGTTGATATTTTCTTTTCTAATGAAAAATTTTTGTCCTTCAATTTCGGTATGCACTGGGAAAATTTTACCAATTAACTTATAAATTTTAGAGTCTTTTGGATCAAATTCTTCTTCTTCTTTACTAAAAAGCATTTTCATAGCCGTGAAAATTAAGAAAGCACCGAAAACATATATAATCCATTCAAATCGATTGATAAGTGCCACGCCTAAAAAAATCATTAAACCTCTAAAAACAATAGCGCCTATGATTCCCCAAAATAAAACTCTGTGTTGGTATTTTTGTGGAATTTTAAAGGATGAAAAAATTATGGCTATTACAAATATATTATCAGCACTTAAGGAAAGCTCAATTAAATACCCTGTAATGAACTTTAATGAGGCGTCTGTTGGTTTTAAATTAGTTGGGTTTTCAATGTGACCTCCACTGTATAAAAGATAGACCACGCCAGAAAACATAAACGATAATGTTACCCACAAAATAGTCCATTTAGAGGCTTCTTTGCTACTAATTATATGAGGATTTTTATTAAAAACACCTAAATCGAGTGCTAAAAATATAGAAATTGCGATTAGAAAAATAATCCAAACTGTCATAATTATTGATTTTTAGCAAATATAAATTAAAATTCAGAAATTTTTAGCTTCATTCTGATTAAAAATATGATTTTACGTTTTTGTTAGTCTAACCCCTGGTTTTTTCTTTAAAATATATTTAAAATTAAAATATTTTTAATCTACCCCTAAAATTTTAGGGGGTAAGTTTTTTTATTTGTGAATATTTTATACTTTTGCAGTGTAAAATTTAGAAATTAATTTTAAATCCTAACTTTATGGCTACACTTCGTTTCCAAGCTTTAGATAAAGCTACAAGTAGAAAACCAGTTTCTTTTGAAGAAACAGCAAGAAAATCAGAAATTTTCGCTTCTAATGTGTTCAACGACAAATCTATGCGTCAGTTTTTAACACCAGATGCTTATAAAGCAGTTAAAAGCGCTATTGAATTAGGAACAAAAATCGATCGTAAAATTGCGGATTATGTAGCAATGGGAATGAAAGAGTGGGCTTTATCAAAAGGTGTTACACATTATACACACTGGTTCCAACCATTAACAGGAACAACTGCTGAAAAGCACGATGCTTTTTTTGAAACATCAATGGATGGTTCAGATCCTGTTGAAAAATTTGGAGGTTCTCAATTGGTTCAACAAGAGCCAGATGCGTCTTCTTTTCCAAATGGTGGAATTAGAAATACATTTGAAGCGCGTGGTTATACGGCTTGGGACCCAACATCTCCAGCATTTATTTTTGGTAGTACTTTATGTATTCCTACTGTTTTCGTATCCTATACAGGTGAAGCTTTAGATAACAAAACACCTTTATTAAGAGCGTTAAGTGCTATTGATACTGCTGCTACTGAGGTAGCTAAATATTTCGATAAAAATGTTAAAAAAATAACGCCAACTTTAGGCTGGGAACAAGAATATTTCTTAATTGATTCTGCTTTAGCAGCTACAAGACCTGATATTATTGCAACAGGTAGAACTTTATTAGGACACACATCTTCAAAAGGACAACAATTAGATGACCATTATTTTGGTTCTATTCCAACTCGTGTTTTACAATACATGAGAGAGTTAGAATACGAATGTATGTTATTAGGTATTCCAGTTAAAACGCGTCATAATGAAGTAGCGCCAGGACAATTTGAATTGGCTCCAATTTTTGAAGAAACCAATTTAGCAGTTGACCATAACTCCTTATTAATGGATGTGATGGAAAAAGTTGCTGAAAGACATGATTTTAAAGTATTGTTTCACGAAAAACCTTTTAAAGGTGTAAACGGTTCAGGTAAACATAACAACTGGTCATTAGCAACAGATACTGGAATTAATTTATTATCTCCAGGAAAAACGCCTATGAGTAATTTAATGTTTTTAACTTTTTTTATCAACACAATTAAAGCGGTTCATGATTACGAAGAATTATTAAGAGCGTCAATTGCATCAGCAAGTAACGACCACCGATTAGGAGCTAACGAAGCACCACCGGCAATTATTTCAGTATTTATTGGACAACAATTAACAAAAGTATTAGCTGAATTAGAAGGTGTTACGAAAGGAAAATTATCTCCAGAAGAAAAAACGGATTTAAAATTAAACGTGGTAGGTAAATTGCCAGATGTTTTATTAGATAATACAGATAGAAATAGAACTTCGCCATTTGCGTTTACAGGAAATAAATTCGAATTCAGAGCGGTGGGTTCAACAGCTAACTGTGCGGTTTCAATGACGACTTTAAATTCAATTGTTGCGAAACAATTAATCGAGTTCAAAAAAGAAGTTGATGTGTTAATTGAAACGAAAGATTTAAAGAAAGACGAAGCCATTTTCAACACATTAAGAGAATACATCAAAGGAACAAAAGCCATTTTGTTTGAAGGCGACGGATATAGTGATGCTTGGGAAAAAGAAGCTAAAAAACGCGGATTAAGCAATCATAAAACAACACCTGAGGCTTTAAAAGCGAAAGTTTCTAAAAAAGCATTTGACTTATTTGCCGAATTAGGCGTAATGAATCATATTGAAGTAGAATCACGTTACGAAATTGAATTAGAAGAATACACGAAGAAAATTCAAATTGAAGGAAGAGTTTTAGGTGATATTGCTCGTAATCATGTTATTCCAACAGCTATTAAATACCAAAACACGTTAATTGAAAACGTAAAAGGCTTAAAAGATATTTTCGAAAAAGATTTCACTAAAATTGCAAAGGAGCAAATTGAGTTAATCAAAGAAATTTCAGCACATATTGAAGGTATCAACCGTAATATTGACGAAATGATTGAAGAACGTAAAAAAGCAAATAATTTAGACAATACGGAAAAAATGGCAGCTGCTTATTGTAATAAAGTAAAACCATATTTTGAAGTAATTCGTGAACACTGCGATAAATTAGAGCTTTTAGTTGATAATGGAATTTGGCCATTAACAAAATACAGAGAATTGTTTTTTATTAAATAATATTTGTTTAGATTTGAAAATGCTTGTTAGAAATAACAAGCATTTTTTTTACAATAATTTTGGTAGTTTTGAATTATATTAAAAAGTACGATTTTATGAAATCATTAATTATAAGTTTATTTTCTATTTTTTGCTTAACGTCTTTTTCACAAAAAAAGATGACACTTTATTTTGATACCAATTCGAGTGAGCTTAGCCAAAAAGAATTGGTTAAATTCAATGAATTTATGAAAACAAAAGATTTAAAAATTCAGAAAGTTATTGGTTTTTGCGATTTGCGTTCTTCTAATAAATATAACGATTCATTAGCATTAGCAAGAGCTAATTTTGTTTCAAGTTTAATTCGATTGTCTTCTTTTAATTCTGAATTTGAAGTAAAATCTAAAGGAGAAAACTTCAATCAATTAAAGGATTTAGATTTAAACAGAAAAGTAGAAATTCATTTTAAAATTGAAAAAATAGCGCCACCAAAAGTTGTTCAAAAAGAAAGTTTAGGGACACGTATTTCGAAATCTAAAATAGGCGATAAATTACTACTTAAAAATTTATTCTTTTACGACAGAACGGATATTTTATATCCAGAATCGTATAAGCCGCGGGAAGAATTACTAAAAGCATTGAAAGACAATCCGAAATTAAAAATTGAAATTCACGGTCATATTTGTTGCACACCTGGAAAAGATAAAGAAGAAATTGCTTTAAAACGATGTATTGGAACCATTGAATATTTAGTAGTTAACGGAATTGATAAATCGAGATTAAGTTATAAAAGCTTCGATGCAGAGCAACCTATTTTTTCCATTCCAGAAAAAAATGAAGAAGAACGAAAAGCCAATCGTCGTATAGAAATTTTAATCATAGATAAATAGATGGCATAGTTTTTAGTCTATATTTGTACATCTATAATAAACTAATTAATGAAAAATTTATTTGCTATTACCTTGTACCTTTTACCATTTACCTTTTTTGGACAAGAAAGTATTTCGTTTTATTTCGAAAACAACAAATCTGCACTAAATCAAGTGGAATTGGCTAAATTAAATAAATGGATTACAGCAAATAAAAATTCTAAAATTCTTTCTATTACAGGTTCAACAGATGAAGTTGGTTCTTCTGGTTATAACGATACTTTATCACAAAAACGTGTAGATTATATTTTTAATAAAGTAAAACTATCGGTTAAAATTAGGGAAGATTTTAAATCTGTTTCTTTAGGTGAAAAAGGAGCAAAATCTAATAATAAAGCCGAAAACAGAAAAGCGATACTTGTTTTTTTACAAGAAAAAGATTTGGCTAAAGAGGCATTATTAATTCAACCAAAGGTAGAAGTAGAAGTTCCTAAAGATATCCCTACAAATGGGTTAATTCCAATTGAGGAAAAGGATATGAATTTCCCAGAAGGTGCTACTTTAGAAGAAAAGATTCAATTGTCTCGACCAGGAACTTTAATTGTTTTGCCTGAAATTCAGTTTTATAAAAATTCCTTTGGCATTATGCCTTCCTCACAAAGAGAAATTTTTGAATTGATTCGAATTATGACAATGAATCCAAAATTATACATTGAAATTCAAGGGCATATTTGTTGTGTGGATAAAGACATTAGAAATTTATCTTTAGATAGAGCCAGACAAGTTAAACGTATTTTACAATCGAATTACATTTTAGAACGTCGTATAAAAGTAAAAGGTTTCGGAGTTTCAAAACCAAAATTTCCAATACCTGAAGCCACAGAAGAACAAGCCGCAGCTAATAGGAGAGTAGAAATTATGATTTTAGAAAAGTAAGTTAATTAGTAAATTGTCTAATTATCTAAAAATCTAACTATCTAACTATCTATTTTCTTAAACACACTTCCTCTAGGTTGATTACCTTCAAAAAGTGCTATTTCTGAGTGTAAAAATTTCGCTGCTTCTGCAGAATCTTTCACTTTACTTGCACTACGTGATAGCATTTCGGATTCAAAATCGTTAAGAACACTTTTTCGAATTCCAATTTCTTTCCAGTTTGAGGATTTCGTACATTTTTTCGTAATTTCTCGAGCGAATGACAATGCATCTAACAATGCCTGATTGGCACCTTGACCTTTAAACGGACTCATTGGGTGTGCGGCATCACCAATTAAAGTTATGTTTTTTTCTGTTTTCTCTAATAATGTAGTAGATAGTATTTCTCTATCGTAAACAGGATAACCTGAAATTTCGGATTCTAAAGTTGCTTTAATAATTTCTGGAATAGGCGAGTGCCAATTAGTTCTTTGTATCGCTTCCTCTTTAAGCGAATTTTTGCCTTTTTTACTGATTTCTTTTGCTGCTTCTTCTGAAATAGGGAAGCTAAGTTGCCACATTATAGCCTCTTCCGAATAAGGCATCATATATATGCGTTCATTTCCGTTGGCAGTTTGAAATACCGTGGCACCATCAAGTAAAGGACTTTCAATATTTTTTATTGATTTTAAAGAACAAATACCTAAAATAACCATACAATCTAAATAGCGTAATGGTAAAATTTCTTCACCTAACAACAATTTTCTTACAGAACTTCGTATGCCATCTGCTCCAACTAAAATGTCAGTTTGAACGTTTTTAATTTCCCCGTTCACTTGAAAACTCAAATCAATTTTAGTATCTGATTCCTTAAAATCTAATAATTGATGTCCCCATTGTACACTATTGTGTCCACCAAGTTCCTCAAGTAATGCTAATCGTAACGATTGTCTTGCTATATGAATATTGGTTTGCTTTTGTGATTTTTTAGTATTAGATGGCATCCATTTTCTCATTCCCCATTCTCCAATAATGTTGCCCTCTGTAGTATGAACGATGTGTTTTGAAGAAATAATACCTTCTTTTAAAGACTGTATCCCAAAACTTTTCATTGCTTTGCTTGCTTGTTGCAACGTAAGTCCGTAACCTTGAGATCGGTCTGAAAAACTTTTATCACGTTCGAATAATGTAAACGGAATACCTCGGTGTAAACACGCTACTGCTAAAGCAACACCGCCAATTCCACCGCCAATAATTGCAATATTTGGATAATTTTCAGCGTCTATTTGTGGAAAATTAGCAGAAGCAATTAAACCAGAACCCAAACATTTCTTACAAGAAATCTGTTCGTTTTTAGACACGATGATTTCTTGTTGAATTAACGATTTTTTAGGTTGCTTCCGATTTTTTTTACCTTGCCCTTTACAATTTTGACAAACTGTCCAACTTGTAACGGAATTTTCTAACTTTTCCAATTCTATTTTTGATTGTTTTGTAAACCACTTAACTGCAAAGGTTGTAAAATTTTCTGTGATTGTGTTTATTTCTAATTTGTTTTATTCTGAATTGGCAAATTGTCTCATTATCTTATTGGCACATTACCTAATTATTTATATCTTTGCTCCACACAACAAACAACACATAATAATGAGTTCTGAAACGAGCCAACGCTACAATTTAAGAGGAGTTTCTGCTTCTAAAGAAGATGTACATAATGCGATTAAAAATATTGATAAAGGATTATTTCCTCAAGCATTTTGTAAAATCATACCCGATTATTTAACAAACGATGAGCAATATTGCATTATTATGCACGCTGATGGCGCTGGTACTAAATCAGCTTTAGCTTATATGTACTGGAAAGAAACAGGTGATGTTTCTGTTTGGAAAGGTATTGCGCAAGATGCCTTAATTATGAATATTGATGATTTATTGTGTGTAGGTGCAACCGATAATATTTTATTGTCTTCTACTATCGGTAGAAATAAAAATCTAATTCCAGCTGAAGTCATTTCAGCCATTATTAATGGCACGGAAGAATTAATTGCAGAATTAAAGAAACACGGCGTTACTATCCATTCAACAGGTGGTGAAACGGCTGATGTAGGCGATTTGGTTCGTACGATTATTGTTGATTCTACGGTAACAGCTCGTATGGAAAGAAGCAAAGTAATTAATAACGCAAATATTCAAGCAGGAGACGTAATTGTAGGTTTAGCTTCATTTGGGCAAGCTTCTTATGAAACGGAATATAATGGCGGAATGGGAAGTAATGGTTTGACCTCTGCGCGTCACGATGTATTTGCGAAATATTTGGCAACTAAATATCCTGAAAGTTTTGATGCAGCTGTTCCAAACGAATTGGTATATTCGGGTCAAACAAAGTTAACGGATGCAGTTGAAAACAGCCCTATTGATGCAGGTAAGTTAGTGCTTTCTCCAACCAGAACGTACGCGCCAGTTATTAAAAAAATACTAGACACCTATTCTTCAAATCAAATTCATGGAATGGTGCATTGCAGTGGAGGAGCTCAAACTAAGGTGCTTCACTTTGTAAACAACGTTCACGTGATTAAAGATAATTTGTTTCCAGTACCACCATTATTTCAACTGATTCAAGAAAATTCTAAAACCGATTGGAAAGAAATGTATCAGGTGTTCAATTGCGGTCATAGAATGGAAATGTATGTTCCAGATGAAATTGCACAAGATATTATTGAAATTTCAAAATCATTTAACATTGATGCGCAAATTGTAGGAAGAGTAGAAGCATCAGATAATAAAAAGTTAACTATAGTTTCGGAGTACGGAACGTTTGAGTATTAGAAGTAAAACGTAAAAAGTAAAAAGTAAAAAGTAAAAAGTAAAAAGTAAAACGAATTAATAGAGAATAAATGAAAGAATATGATTTACTTAAAAGAACTTTTAATTTTGGTATTACTTGCTTAAAATATCTAAGAACATTAGCAACAAACCCTGAAAACAATTTGATTAGATATCAATTAGGTAAATCGTGTACATCGATTGGAGCTAATTATGAAGAAGCTCAAGCAGGCTCATCAAAAGCAGATTTTATAAATAAAGTTAAAATTGCTTTAAGAGAGGCAAGAGAAACCAATTATTGGTTAAGAATATTAAAAGAATTAAATAATAATAATGACGAGTCACTTGATTTATTAATCAAAGAAAGTCAAGAATTGAAAAATATTCTAGGAACAATTGTAGTAAAAACAATAAATAAATAAATAAATAATAAACTTTAGGTTGAGTTTTTTGGATTTTTTCCTTTTTACTTTTTCCTTTTTCCTTAATAAATATGAACAACGTATTAATTTTAGACTTTGGGTCTCAATATACCCAACTAATTGCTCGAAGAGTTAGAGAACTAAATATTTTCTGTGAAATTTTTCCTTTCGATAAAATCCCTTCAGATTTATCATCATATAAAGCGGTAATTTTAGGTGGAAGTCCTTGTTCGGTGCGTTCGGAAGAAGCACTTCATCCTGATTTATCTGAAATTAGAGGAAAAAAACCTTTATTAGCGGTTTGTTATGGGGCACAATATTTAGCACATTTTTCAGGTGGTGAAGTCGCAGCATCCAATACAAGAGAATACGGAAGAGCAAATTTATCTTACATCAAAGAAAATGAAGTGTTTTTAGAAGGTGTTTCTGATAATAGCCAAGTTTGGATGTCACATTCAGATTCTATCAAAAAATTGCCAACAAATGGTGTTAAAATAGCCAGTACAAAAGACGTTGAAAATGCGGCGTATAAAATTGAAGGTGAGACTACTTATGCTATTCAATTTCATCCAGAGGTTTATCACTCAACAGATGGAAAACAAATGTTAGAAAACTTCTTGGTTAAAATTGCAAAAGTGGAACAAACCTTCACGCCAAATGCTTTCGTTGAAGAAGTAATTGCAGATATGAAAGCCAAAATTGGTGACGATAAAGTAGTTTTAGGATTATCTGGTGGAGTAGATTCTACTGTTGCTGCGGTAATTTTAAATAAAGCGATTGGAAGTAATCTATATTGTATTTTTGTAAATAACGGATTATTACGTAAAAACGAATTCCAAAGTGTTTTAGACCAGTACAAAGGAATGGGATTAAACGTTAAAGGAGTTGATGCTTCTCAACGTTTTTATGATGCTTTAGCTGGACTTGATGATCCGGAAGCGAAACGTAAATCTATTGGAAATGCTTTTATTGAAGTTTTTGACGATGAAGCCAATAAGTTAAAAGATGTAAAGTTTTTAGGTCAAGGTACTATTTATCCTGATGTAATTGAATCGGTTTCGGCTACTGGTGGACCTTCAGCTACTATAAAATCGCATCATAATGTAGGTGGTTTACCTGATTTTATGAAATTACAAATTGTGGAACCTTTACGAATGTTATTTAAAGATGAAGTACGTAGAGTAGGTGCAACATTAGGAATTGATCCTGAATTATTAGGCCGTCATCCTTTCCCAGGACCAGGTTTAGCGATTCGTATTTTAGGTGACATTACACCTGAAAAAGTGGCGATTTTACAAGAAGTAGATGCTGTATTTATTAATGGTTTGAAAGAACACGGTTTGTACGATAAAGTTTGGCAAGCAGGTGCTATTTTATTACCAGTTAATAGTGTTGGGGTAATGGGCGATGAGCGTACGTATGAAAAAGTAGTAGCATTAAGAGCTGTAGAATCTACAGATGGAATGACAGCTGACTGGGTGCATTTACCGTATGAGTTTTTAATGAAAATATCAAATGAAATTATCAATAATGTTCGTGGTGTAAACCGAGTGGTGTATGATATTAGTTCGAAACCACCAGCAACTATTGAATGGGAATAAAAAAGAAATAACAATATCAAATACAATGGCAATGTCAATATTTTACTAAAATTTGACATTGCTTTTTTTATTTTGAAATGTTGTAATTGAATTTATAATGCTTATTTTTGAAACGTAATATCGAAATTGATTTTATCATTATTCTTCTTGGCATTGAAATTGCTTCGACATAAAATAAAAACCAACCTCTATGAAAAAAGCATATTATATATTGATTTTATTTTTGGTAAGTGTACTAAACTATGCTCAAACTAAACATACCGTTATAAAGGGTGAAACTTTATATAGTATTTCAAAAAAATATAATATTACATCAGAAGACATTCTAAAAGCCAATCCAGAAGTTAAAAACGGCGTTCAAGAAAATAGTATTCTCACCATTCCAAAAGCTGTAATAATAAGTTCATCTTCGCCAAATAAGCATATTATTCAACCTAAAGATACAAAATATTCGGTATCCAAAAAATATGGAATTTCAATTGAAGAGTTGGAAAAACTAAATCCAGAAATAGGAACGGAATTTGAAATCGGAACGGAAATTCGATTGAAAAAAGGAGTCGTTTTAACTTTACCAAAATCAGTAAAAAATATTGTATCGTCAGAAAACGTTATTTCTCATGAAGTTGAAGCTAAAGAAACGCTGTATAGTATTTCGAAAAAATTTAATGTTTCTGTAGAAGATATTATTGCTAAAAATCCATCAGCAAAAGAGGGTTTAATTGAAGGTACATTATTGGTTCTGCCAAAAAGTAGTAATCTAATTCTAAAGAAAGATTCTATAGTATTAAAGAAAGAAAAAGTAAATTTATTAGAAAGTGTAAATAAAACCAAAGAAAGAAATTTAGTTTTATTGATGCCTTTTAATATCAATAGAATTGAAAAAGATTCTGCCAAAACAAAAATCGAATATTTAAAAACAGATAAATTTTTAAACATTACACTTGATTTTTATACTGGTGCGTTAAAAGCAATTGATTCGGCAAAAGTGCTAGGATTACCTATTACTGCTAAAGTGTATGATGCCGAATCTTCAAAATATTCTTCAAATGTGGCTGCATTAATTAAAAACAATAATTTTTCTAATGTAGATGTTGTAATTGGCCCTTTTACCAATTCTTTCGTAGAACTTGCAGGACAATTAGTGGATAAAAAAACAGCCGTTATTTCCCCATTAACTAATGATGTTGGCGTTGGAGGTGCTAATGTTTTTTATGCCATGCCTAATGAAAGCATTCAAAAGGAAAAATTAATGGGGTATTTGAAATCAAAATCGGATGCTGTTTTTGCTATTCATTCTACTACAAAATCAAAATTAAGTACTTATTTTTCTTCTAATTATCCAGAAGTGAAATCCTTTTATTTTAATGAAAAAGGTATTTTTGATTATGCTACTTTAAAATCAAATTTACAAAAAGGGAAAAAGAATTTTGTGATTTTAGATTCAGATAAAATTATTCAAGTACTTTCTGTAGTAAATAATTTATTAAAACTTAAAAAAGAATTTGATATTCAACTGGTAGTTATTGAAAGAAATGATGCTTTGGATTTTGAAGAAATTCCATCCAAAAACTTAGCGGCTTTAAAAATGTTGTATCCTTCCGCTATTCGTGAGAATGAATCATCAGAGGCATTAATTTTTGCAAAAGCGTATAAAAAAGACAATAAAGTACAACCAAATCAATACGCAACTCGAGGTTTTGATGTGACTTTTGATGCTATTTTAAGAATGTGTCAGGAAGAAGGTTTTTTTAAATCTGCTGAAAGTCAAATCTCAGAGCAAATTGAAAGTCAGTTTAATTATATAAACAACACCAATAATGGCGTTTATATGATGTATTATAATTCAGATTTAACCATAAAACAAGCGCAATAATGGCAACGTCAAAAGTAACTTATTTAGGCGATTTAAGAACATCATCCATACATCTAGCTTCTGGTTCAGAAATTATTTCGGATGCACCAATTGATAATAACGGTAAAGGAGAAGCGTTTTCACCAACTGATACGGTAGCTAATGCTTTGGCAAGTTGTATGTTTACGGTAATGGGCATAAAAGCACAAGATTTAAATGTAGATTTTTCAAATTCAACGGCTGAAGTTATTAAAATTATGGGAACCGAACCAAGACGTATTACAGAAATTCATGTCGCATTTACAATAAATGTTTCAGTTTCAGATAAAGAAAAAACCATTTTAGAGAAAACCGCAATGACTTGCCCAGTTTTAAATAGCTTACATCCAGACATTAAAAAGGAAGTGGTTTTTAATTGGAAGTAATTTTATAGTCAGAAAATAAAGCTAACATCTATATTCTATAATCTATACTCTATTTTCTCAAAAACCAATGACCAACCAAGACCAACTCATTAAACTCGCTTATACTATAATGCCTTTTGGAAAATTCAAAGGGCGTTATCTTATTAATTTACCTGAACAGTATATTGTTTGGTACAAAAATAAGGGTTTTCCTGCTGGAACTTTAGGCGAGCAACTGAAATTGGTGTACGAGCTAAAACTAAATGGATTAGAAGAATTAATTCATAATATTCAAAAAAAATATCCAAAACCCTAAATTTAATACATAATTGACAATTTGACTTATTGATAATTGGCTAATTAATATTATCTTTGCGTGTTTTTAAATT